>JACZJK010000019.1 GCA_014860575.1 Bacteroidales bacterium | reverse complement strand
GTATTTATCCTTATGCATTTGCTATTCTCTTTAAGAATAGCGAAAATGCAAATTGAAATCCGTTTAATTGAAAAACGCCTGTAACAAACTAAATTTCAAATATATCAAAGAACTTTTTTAGATTTTAATGGGACAGTAATGTTGCAGACTATAGAGCAACTTTCTGTTTTACTCTTTGCTTGCTTCCTCAATCCTAACGGGATTTTGCAGAAACCTAAGCTATAGGTATTTTGAATTTATTTGTATTTATTGATTTGTTATTTCCACATTTCTACTGTTTAGCAACCTTCAATACCCCCGCTTCTTTCCCCTGTATCACCCGCACCAGGTATATGCCCGGCTGGTAGGGGGACAGGTCAACCTGGTACTGGGAGGCAGCAGGCAACTCCTGCCTGATGATCCTTTCACCCACTATACTGTTGATTTCAATAACGATAGCGCTGGATTCATTAAATTCTTTCAATTCAAGTGTGAACTTACCGGTGGTGGGATTGGGAAAGATGTGGAAGAAGAAGTCTTTTTTAATCATGGATGGGAATTGTTCTTCAGCCAATTGTCCAACCAAATCAGAAGCCAGCATGGTGCTGATGGTATCGCAGAAAAAGCCGTAGGGCGTAATGAATGCTTGCAAATGTCCGCCACTGAAAACGCGGGTACCTGGAAGGAGTTCAATCTTATAGCCGGCTATTAAAGTGGCATTACCACCGTTTTGTACTATGAAATGATTGGTTCCGCCAACGGTAATCACCTCAGTTGCCTCATAACATTCTGTTTGAGCATTAGAAATTGTGATGCCGACTAATTCATCGTATGTACCTGCCAGGAAATTCCATCCAACATTATTCCCGTTATCAACTGAACTATAAAGATCAAATGTTGCGCCTCCTGTGGCTTCCATGTCTTTCAACTGAATGTAATTGCCCAATACCGTTCCGTTTGATTTGGAAATGATTGAACGTGTTCCAGATACAGATGACTGGATTGTGACCGGATTTGCAGCATTGCCCCAGATGATGAACCTGCCGGAGATGGTTTGGGTCAGACCAGCAGGAAAAGTAAATTCATTACCAGCCCCAAGCAATAGCCTTCTAAAGTTGTTCGTTCCTGTAAATGTTGTATTACCGTTTAGCTTCACAGTGCCATCGTAAGTACTGTTGTTCTGCAATTGACCGCCACGGTGCATGGTCACATTCCCGAAAGATCCCCCTTCCCTGATGGTTCCCACAGGATTGAAAACAACATCAATAAACTGGTGGCTGCTCCTTAATACAGATGTTCCTCCAACATTCAGGAACAATATTTTATCGTAGTTCAGCACACTTGCGCCATCGCTTCTAAGCCCGCCGCCGGCAGAGATAAAGATAATCTCTGAATTTCCGGCATCAAAAGACAAGTTGGAGCTAGTTACGTACCAGGCTTCATTGGATGTTGAGCTGAGGTTGAATTTTGAAGCGCCCATATTTAATGCACGTGCATTGGAATTGGTGGATATGAAACGGCCGCATGACACGCTGTTATCATTCGTATTCAGTGTGCCATGCTCAAGGTAGATGTTGCTGGCTCCGGCGTTTAAATTATCCTGGAACGTCCATTCCCCGCCAACTCCATTGAAATATATATGGTTGTTAAAGGATTGCCCACCGGAAAAAATAGTATAAGTTGATTTAGTCTCACCCTTGCCTTCAAAATACACTTTGCCCGGAAAATTAAAATTCATTTCAGTACTAAAAGTGAGTGAACCAAAAATTTGCAGGTTGTTTGTTGTAGCACCAATGACTGTGGGTGCAAATTGCACTCCTGTCCAGTCCATATCCCTGCACTCGGCATTCTGAGCATTAATATCAATATATTGGGCTTCCTGAAAAAATGAATTGGCATCAAAAATTACATTATCAATTCTGGAAGGAAGACAATAGCCACCGGCCCCTCCGCTTTGGTTCGACCATTTGTTTACATCGTCCCAGTTTCCGTTTCCACCAACCCAATAAAGATTTTCCGGAAATACAATGAAATCCCAGCCCGTGTTATTTCCTGCATCAACTGAATTTTCGGCAATAAAAGTTGCATCGCCTGTAGCGTTGATCCCTTGCAAAATTGCCCTTATAACATTTACCGTTCCGGAAGTCTTGTTTATAGTTGTGTGCAGAGTTGTTGAGTTCGACTGTATTGTTATGGGTTCCGCGCATGTTCCCTCCGCTACAAGTTCAGTAAGAATTTCCTGTGTTTTTCCATTCGTTAAGGTATAGTTGTTTCCAACTGTGAAGATCAGTGTTCCAAAGGTATTGCTTCCGGTAATATTTCCATCGCCATTCAAAGTAACATGGCCATAAAATCCATTGTTATTGATAACAGTTGTTCCGCCAATTACCAAAGTTGTTATGTTATTATTGTCAGTCCCTATCGTAGCATCTCCGT
This sequence comes from Bacteroidales bacterium, assembly GCA_014860575.1. Lineage (NCBI taxonomy): Bacteria > Pseudomonadati > Bacteroidota > Bacteroidia > Bacteroidales > Bacteroidales bacterium. The sequence goes on along the minus strand of JACZJK010000019.1, from coordinate 74,475 downwards.
TTATGATTAAAGAACTGATCGTATTTCCTCCACTTAAATTCCCATCATTATTGATCGTAACAACATTAAAAATTGTTGACGATGAGACAATATGGGATGTTCCGGTTTCAGATTCAAAAAGTGCATTATAAAATGTTAAGCCGGTACCTGAATTTCGCATTTTGGGGTATGAACCTGTATATTTCAACAAAGATGTTCCCGCATTAAAAGTAAGGTTGGTGCCATCTATATCAAGAGTATAAGCGGTGCCCGAATAGGAAAGTGTGATCACGGAAGAAGTAAGGTTCAATGACCTAGTATTTGAATTGTCTGAAAGAAAACGGTATCCCGTAAAGTCATTGTTGTTCAGATCCAAACCTCCGTTTTCAAAGTAAAGTATATTACTTCCACTTATTTCAAGATCATCCTGTAATGTGTAATCACCCGTTCCCTGGAAATACACATTGCGTTTAAAGGTTTGGCTGGCAGAAGTGATGGTGTATGATGTTTTTGAAGCATCTTCACCCAGGAAATACACATCGCCACTGAAGTTCCAAGCCATACCATTCACCATAGTAAGTGAACCGTGAATATTGAGTTTAACGCTGATGGAACTGGTTATTGTCGGGTTGTTTGTAACTCCAGTCCAGTCCATGTTCATGCAGTAGGCATCGTTGGTGGCATCACCGATTACGGTAACTGTTTGTCCTATTGCATCAAAAGAAAAGGCATCAAAGAATACATTATCCAGCAAGGACGGAATACCTGCACCACCCGTACCATTACTTTCTGTTGCCCAGTTGCCAACGTCGTTCCAGTCGCCGGTGCCGCCTACCCAATAAAGGTCCCTGCCTCCGGGCGCATTGATGGTCCAACCTTCATTGTTACCCATATCCAGGGAATTGTTGGCAGTAAAGCTGACACCGCCAATGGCTTTGTTATCCTTCAGGCTCACATACTCAACCACCACATTGTTTCCGATTGCTTTGCTGATCGTAGCCTGGCTGCCTGATGAACTGGCCTCAATCACGATCGGTTCTGTTTCGGTTCCATTGGCAAAAAAATCATCCGTGATAAATTGAGTTCGTGCTGACTGAAATTTATAAAGATTACCTGCTGCGAAGATCAGGGTTCCGAATGTATTATCATATCCGTTGATGTTGCCGTTTCCATTCATTGTAACATGGCCGTAATTTCCATTATCATTATTGATAGTTGTTGATCCGCCTACTACAAGTGTAGTTATATTATTGTTATTGGTTCCAATGGTAGCGTTTCCGTTTATTGTGAGAAGATTGATTGTGTTTCCACCACTTAATATAGCGCTGTTGTTGATCGTAACATTGTTAAACGTGGTGGATGATGAAACAATGTAGGATGTTCCGGTTTCAGACTCAAAAAGAACATTGTAAAATGATAGGCCGGTACCTGAATTCCTGAACCGGGGACCTGTACCGGTAAGCTTGATCAAAGAAGTGCCGGCATTAAAAGTGAGGTTAGTACCATTAATGCTCAAAACATCCGCGGTTCCGGAATATGATAAGGTAATGATGGAAGAACCTAATGACAATGATCTGAAATTACTATTGGTTGAAAGAAAACGGTATCCCGTAAAGTCATTGTTGTTCAGATCCAAACCTCCGTTTTCAAAGTAAAGAATATTACCTCCACTTATTTCAAAATCATCCTGTAATGTGTAATCACCCGTTCCCTGGAAATACACATTGCGTTTAAAGGTTTGGCTGGCAGAAGTGATGGTATATGATGTTTTTGAAGCATCTTCACCCAGTAAATACACATCGCCACTGAAATTCCAAGCCATACCATTCACCATAGTAAGTGAACCGTGAATATTGAGTTTAACGCTGGTGGAACTGGTTATTGTCGGGTTGTTTGTAACTCCGGTCCAGTCCATGTTCATGCAGTAGGCATCGTTGGTGACATCGCCGATAACGGTAACTGTCTGGCCTGATGCATCAAAAGAAAAGGCATCAAAGAATACATTGTCTAACTGGGACGGAATGCCTGCACCACCCAAGCCATTGCTTTCTGTTGCCCAATTGCTTACATCGTTCCAGTCTCCGGTACCACCAACCCAATAGAGGTCTCTTCCTCCGGGCGCATTGATGATCCATCCTTCATTGTTGCCCATATCAATGGAGTTGTTGGCGGTAAAGGAAACCCCGCCAATAGCCTTATTATCCTTTAGGGTCACATACTCAACAACCACATTGTTACCGCTTGCTTTGCTGATTGTTGCCTGGCTGCCGGATGAACTGGCTTCAACAACAATCTGTTCTGTTTCGGTACCGTTAGCAATAAAATCACCTGTAATAAACTGAGTCCTTGCTGATTGAAATTTATAAAGATGGCCTGCCGTGAAGATCAGGGTTCCGTATGTATTATCATATCCGTTGATGTTGCCGTTTCCATTCAATGTAACATGGCCGTAATTCCCGTTATCATTGTTGATAGTTGCTGTTCCGCCAACTTCAAGAGTTGTAATGTTATTGTTATCAGCTCCTATGGTAGCGTTTCCGTTTATGGTTAAGGAATCAATTGTGTTCACACCGGTCAATGTTCCACTATTACTTATGGTAACAATGTTAAATTCGGTATTTGAAGCGTATATGACTGTTGTTCCGGTTTCAGACTCACAAAGCAGGTTGTGAAAAGTTAGACCTGTACCTGAATTTCTGAACCGGGAGGTTGCACCGATAAGCTTGATTAAAGAAGAGCCGGCATTAAAAGTGAGGTTAGTGCCATTAATGCTCAAAACATCCGCGGTTCCGGAATATGAAAAGGTAATGATGGAAGAACCCAATGACAATGATCTGATATTACTATTGGTTGAAAGAAAACGATATCCCGTAAAGTCATTGTTGTTCAGATCCAAACCTCCGTTTTCAAAGTAAAGTATATTACTTCCACTTATTTCAAAATCATCCTGCAATGTATAATTGCCTGTTCCCTGGAAATACATATTTCTCTTAAAGGTTTGGCTGGCAGAAGTGATGGTGTATGATGTTTTTGAAGCATCTTCACCCAGGAAATACACATCGCCACTGAAATTCCAAGCCATACCATTCACCATAGTGAGTGAGCCGTGAATATTGAGTTTAACGCTGGTGGAACTGTTTATTGTCGGGTTGTTTGTAACTCCAGTCCAGTCCATGTTCATGCAGTAGGCATCGTTGGTGGCATTACCGATTACGGTAACTGTTTGTCCTGTTGCATCAAAAGAAAAAGCGTCAAAAAATGTATTATCCAATAAGGACGGAATACCGCCACCGCCGGTTCCATTGCTTTCTTCTGCCCAGTTGGTTGGATCGTTCCAGTCGCCTGTTCCACCCACCCAATAGAGGTCACGGCTTGACGGGGCAATAATAGTCCATCCTTCATTGTTGCCCATATCAATGGAGTTGTTGGCGGTAAAAGTTACTCCACCGGCAGCTTTGTTATCTTTCAGTAAGACATAATTAACAATCACACTATTACCGCTTGCCTTGTTGATCGTAGCCTGACTGCCTGCTGAACTGGCTTCGATAATAATCGTTTCTGTTTCTGTTCCATTGGCAAAAAAATTGTCTGTGATAAATTGTGTCCTGGCTGATTGAAATTTATAAAGATTGCCTGCTGTGAAGATCAGGGTTCCGAATGTATTATCATATCCATTGATGTTCCCGTTTCCATTCATTGTAACATAACCGTAATTCCCGTTATCATCGTTGATAGTTGCTGTTCCTCCAACTTCAAGGGTTGTAATGTTATTGTTATCAGTTCCTATGGTGGCGTCTCCGTTTATGAGTAAGGTGTCAATTGTGTTTACACCACTCAATGTTCCATTATTACTTATGGTAACAAAGTTAAAAACGGTGTTTGAAGAGGATATGATTGTTGTTCCGGTTTCAGATTCAGAAAGTAAATTGTAAAAAATCAGGCCGGAGTTTGAATTTTTGAATCGCGCAGTCGTTCCGGTAAGTTTGATAAGTGATGTTCCCGCATCAAATGTAAGATTGGTGCCATTGATCTCGAAAGCATTTGCAGTACCAGAATACGACAACGTAATGGTGGAAGAACCCAAATTTAAAACCCTTACATTACCAATTGTGGACATGAATCGCCTTGCGTTGAATAATTGATTATTGAAATTCAACGACCCACGAATAAAATACACATCATAGCCACCAGTTTGCTCGAAAGCATCCTGTAGTATATATCCACCTTCACCCTGAAAGTAGACATGCCGTTTAAAAATCTGTCCGGCAGAAGTGATTGTTTTACCTGTCAGCGTTGACTCAAAATAGACTTCTCCGGAAAAACTGAAATTCATTGTTTCAATAAATGTAAGCGAACCGTAAATATTTAGTTTTCTCGTGGTTGCCCCGGCTAGTCCCGGTTCATTTGTTGCCCCGGTCCAATTCATATCTGCGCAATATGCATCCACATCAATGGTTACCAGCTGATCAGATGCAGCAAAAGAATTTGCATCAAAATAAACATTGTCATTTTCTGTTGGAGCCTGGGTATGGAATGTTGCACCTCCCGTAGAAGTTGCCCAGTGGTTTGCATAATCGCTCCAGTTTCCTGAGCCGCCAACCCAGAAGTAGTCTGCAGCCATAATGTTAGCTCCTGCCAGGAGTGTGATTGCGAGGGTAATAATTAATTTTTTCATTGGTGTGTGATTATTGGTTAATGATAAAATTCAGTTCTATTTATTCCGATACGATCTATTGCTTCTTATCCTTTCCCTTCTCATTCAATTGCTCAATGATTTTCTTCAGCGCTTTGATGCGGTGTTCAAGATTTTGTTTTCTCTCATTCCATTCATTGCCGCTGCATTTTTGTTCATCCGGCTTTTTGGGGGTTGATTTATTATTCTTTGCTGACATGGCCGTATCCTTAAGCCACAAATTTACTTTGGGTGTATAGGTAAAGGCAAATTTTTAGCGTTGCAAAAAGGTTCAGAAAGGAGTTCAAAAAGTTGCATCCCCGGTTGCGATGCAGTGATACATTTATGCCGTGTTGGAGTGATGCATTGTTGGATTCCGGTGGCTGAGCTTGTCGAAGCCTGGAGTAATGGAGTGATGGACTGTTCTGTGAACTTTGTAATTGGAACCTTGAACACGGAACCTTCCTAAAGCTGCATCAAATGCGGTACCAGGCTATCATCGGAATGCAGGCCCAGTTTTTTGCGAAGGCGAAAACGTGTAGATTTGATCCCGGCTTCAGATTTATAAGTGAGTGCTGCCATTTCCTTGGTGTTCAGATTGAGTTTAAGCAACGCTGCGATTTTGATTTCTGAAGAAGTAAGATCGGGGCAGGTTTCGAGTAGTTTTGTAAAAAAGTCTGAATGGATATTGTTGAATATTCTTTCAAATTCATTCCATGAATTGTCCTTTAATTGTGATTCCAGTTTTGCAACTATCCCCTGCAAAGAACTAGTGAGTTTTTCATTTTCGTTATTTTCTTCCCTGAATTCTGCCAGGTTCTTTAGGATGCTTTCAATGGTTTCGTTCACGCGCAACATTTCCAGCGCTTTGGAGGCCATCTCCCGATTACTGGCTTCAAGGTCATCTTTTAGCAATTTTTGCTCTTTTTCTCTCGAATCACTTTTATGTTGACGGATGATATTCTCTTGTTCGAATAACTCTTGTTGCCTTTTCATGGCAAGCGATTTTAGCTTAAACAGCATTGATATCAGAGCCAGAATTACAGCCAACGCCGCAAATAAAATCAATAGCAAGATAATGTTTTTACGATGGATCTCATTTTGATGTTTCAGCAGTTCTATTTTGTCGTCTTTACGGGCGGTTTGAAACTGCATTTCAAGTTCACTCACTATCCTTTCCTTGTTGGCACTGGTCAGGCTATCCTGTATATGCTTATGAAGCAATGTGTAATTGTATGCGTTTTCATAATTTCCGTTATACGCCATCATTTCCGCAAGAATGCTATATATCTCGCTGATCAGTGAAGGGTTTTTGATTTTCCTTGCAAGAAAAAGCGCATTCTCAGCATTAGAAAATGCCTGATTGCTTTGACCCAGACAATTTAAAGCTTCTGCTTTCCTTTTCAGTGCGAAGCAAATCCCGGTATCATCGTTAAGATTAGTATACATTGCCTGCGCTTCATTCAAAATATCAACAGCTTCCTGATATCGTTCCATCTTTATGAGCAGGTTGCCAATGACGATGCCAGAGCTGGCCATGCCACGGATATGCTTTGAACTTGTTCGTATTTCAAGGCCTTGATGCATATAATAAAATGCAGAATCCAATAATCCTTTGTTTTCAAAAACCTTACCGATGTTTGTTAACAGGGTAGCTTTGAAGCCCTGATCTGACAGTTGTATTGCCAGGGTGAGTGATTCTTTAAAATATTGCATTGCCAAATCGTTTTCTGATCGCGACAAGCTTAAACTACCCAGGCTGTTGTATGCGAACGCTTCCAATTCTTTATTACCTATAAGTTTACTTAACTCTACTCCTTTTTGAAAATCTTCCATGGCATGAAGCATATTGCCTTTGATGCCTTTGATGGTGCCTGAGGCAAGATAGTAGGATGCCAGGCCATCATTGTCATCCATTGTTTCAAACATTTTATGGGACTTCTCGAGATATTCGATCGCAAGAAGGTAATCATCCTTATAATAGTAAGCCCTGCCCTGGTATAGGAAGCTTTGTGCAATTCCCTTTTTAAAGTTAAGTTCGGTTGACAAAATCAGTGCATTCTGCAGATACAGCAAAGCCTTTTCAAAATCATTGCCGCAATAGTATTTTCCCAAATTGATGAGTAATTTCACTTTAGCCGTGTCATCAGTCATAAGTGGAAGTTTCTGTTCCTCATCTTCAAAATCCTCTGCAAATAACGGAGCCAGGACTGAAAATACCAATAACAGGAAAGAGATATAGAATACTGCTTTTCTCATAGCGAGACGGTAAATGATGGCATCACTTTCATTCCGATATTCCTGAAACTGAAATGATAGTGACAAATATACTCATAAATTGATGAGTCTGCAAGCTATTTTGCTACAAAGCCATCTTACAGCGAAATTGTCCCAAGCTAAATTTAACTAACTTTGCCCATGTTTTTCACAATCTCAAAATCCAATGACATTCAGCGAACAGGAAATTATACGCAGGGAATCCTTGCAGCAGCTTAACGAACTCGGGATAAACCCTTTCCCCTCCGAAACTTTTAACGTTAACGTAACCACCACCGAAATTCATAAGAACTTTCCGGCAGATGAAACCCTTTACCAGGATGTAAGCATTGCCGGTCGCATCATGGGGCGCCGTATCATGGGCGCCGCTTCTTTTGTGGAGTTTCAGGACAGTGTTGGCCATATTCAACTATACGTTAAACGCGATGATATTTGTCCGGACGAAGATAAAACCCTCTACAATACAGTTTTTAAAAGACACCTCGATATCGGCGACATCATTGGCGTTCGTGGTTTTGTGTTCATCACCAAAATGGGCGAGATTACCATTCATGTCAAAGAACTGAAACTGTTGAGCAAGTCGCTGCATCCGCTGCCCATTGTAAAGGAAAAGGAAGATCAGGTCTTTGATGCTTTTACCGACCCTGAACAACGTTATCGTCAGCGTTATGTGGATTTGATCGTGAACCCCGAAGTAAAAGAAACATTCATCAAGCGCGCACTACTGATCAATTCCATGCGCAACTTTCTGAACACTAAGGGATACCTCGAAGTGGAAACCCCGGTCTTGCAACCACTTTACGGAGGCGCTGCAGCCAAGCCTTTCAAAACATTCCACAACACTCTTGATATGACTCTTTACCTTCGGATCGCCAATGAGCTTTACCTGAAAAGGCTGATTGTGGGTGGGTTCGATGGCGTTTATGAATTTGCCAAGGATTTCCGCAACGAGGGAATGAGCCGTTTCCACAACCCCGAGTTCACACAAATGGAATTGTATGTGGCTTACAAGGATTATGAATGGATGATGAACCTGGTGGAAGAAATGATCGAACGCATTGCACTGAATCTGCACGGCAGTACCGAGGTGCAGGTTGGCGATCACAAAATTGATTTCAAACGTCCCTGGAAGCGCTTCACTATGTACGAAGCAATCCAGAATTTCACCGGCATTGATATCAGCAATCTGGACGAAGCCGAGCTCCGTAAAACCGCTGCAGAACTGAAAGTTCCGCTCACGCCTGCCATGGCCAAAGGCAAGATCATTGATGAAATTTTCGGTGAATTGTGCGAACCCAACCTGATTCAGCCCACTTTTATCACAGATTATCCGCTTGAAATGTCGCCGCTGGCCAAAAAACATGCAAGCAAGCCTGGCCTGGTTGAACGCTTTGAAATGATCGTTAATGGCAAGGAGTTGTGCAATGCATTCTCCGAACTCAACGATCCCATTGATCAGCGCGAAAGGTTCGAAGCACAGCTTGAACTTGGAAAGCGTGGCGATGACGAAAGCATGGTGTTGGATGAGGATTTCCTGCGTGCTTTGGAATATGGCATGCCACCAACCGCAGGCCTTGGCATTGGCATTGACCGCCTCACCATGATCATGACCAATTCACCATCTATACAAGATGTGATTTTCTTCCCGCAAATGCGACCCGAGAAGTAATTTCGGATTTACGATTTTGGATTTATAAATCGTAAATCGAAAATCGAAAATTTGAAATTAAAAACTGCTTAGCACGGTAGCAACCAGGTATCCCAGGTAATTTCCTACGGCATAGCCGATAATACCTATTGTAATACCTGTGATAACGATATGACGGTTTCCAAGCGCACCTGCAATAACCGGCACAAATGGCGGTGAACAGATAAACGCCACCGAGGTGATCATGGTAGTATCGGCATCAACCTTGAAAAGCTTACTCAGCAATACATGCAGGAAAAGAGATCCAAAAACAGCCAGTGTAACATAACCAAACAAACCTGGGGTCAAACCGGCAAAGTTCCTTACATCCGCCATTGAAGCCACCACGATTGAGAAAATCAGGATCAGGTACATCCCGGATTCAAAGGTTTTTTCAATGCGGTTAATGGAGGGTATCAGTGAAACTAGAAGCCCAAGGGTTGTAATGGTGAGGATCACAACTACCATGACCATGCGCTCCGGAACGAGCATGCTTAAACCTCCTCCTATCGCTAAAATGGCAATAGCCAAAGCATAGGCTTTGAACAGAGGATAAAATATCTCACGCTGAAAAATGCCCCAGAATGGATCCTTGCCATCTAGATCTTTAACCTTGATTTCATCAAGTGGAATTGGAAATTTAGGCAAAAAACGGTGAAATAATTTTTGTCCGATGGTCATCAGGAAGGCAAGGTAAAAGACACCGATCACAAGATCGTAAGTGTGTGTGAGGATATAGGTGTTGGCATCCACATTAAGCATCAGTTTCAGCGACGCAAGGTTTGGCGTTCCACCAGTATAAACTCCGATCAAAAGACCTGCAACCTTCCACAAATCGGGCATTCCCTTTCCCTGAAAAATAAAGAAACCTGATACGATCACCAGCACAACCGAAAACATCCCGATAATCAGGGAAGCTAGCGTTTTTCCGGCCATCTGGCTCCATTGCTTGATATTCGCTGAAAACAACATCAGTGGTATGGCCAGCAGTATGGTGATACTCATCAGCAAATCGCGAAGCTTATAAATATTGAACGCCAGTAGTTCATTTTCTGAAAGCAGTCCTTCGGATAGCAGAGCCTTTACATCATCAGCAGTAGCTTTAGGGTTGATGGTTAAATACTCATTCAGGTAGGTTCCCATACCAGGCAATAGACCGATATTCCCTACAATCAATCCTACTAAATAAGCAATAATCACAGCTCCCAGTTTATTTACAAAAGGAAACCGGTGACAGAGATGAAGGATCAGCAGGGGGGTAAACACATAAAAAATGGCAAGGATGATCATTGACATGGTTGCAGCATTTGATGAAAAACGCCGCAAATTAGGAAAAAAACAATTATGCCTATATGTATTTTTCTGAGGCTGAAATATTACTGCGCAGTAAAATCATTGCGAACCTCTATCCAGCCGGGATACATGATACTGCGCTGTCCGACCATTACCGATGGCTTGAGTTTGATCATCACGCGGGTAGTTTTCCCGGAACCTTCAGCTAAGCCAAGGGCAAAGTCAATGATTGTATCGGCCCTTTCGTCGCTGAGGGCTTCAGCCAAGTTAAAGCCGATCTGTACGGGCAACATGGAAGTTGCATTAGGGCCAACAGAAAATCTTTCATTGATTGTTCCTTCAATCATTTGCAAATCATCAATGAAAAGAACCCAATCAATGCGGTTGAGGGATGCGGTTTGATCGTTGGGATTTTTTACCTGTAGGTTCAACTTAAGATTCAAAGGCAGGTTGTTACTAAGCACACCATTGGTCAACATTAGCACATCCATTGTATTGACATCCGAAATGTCCTGTTTGTTTGAAACATTTACACCGGCCAAATGGATATCGGTCACGGTATTGATCCTGAACTCACATTTCGACAACATCTGCATTTCCCCAACTTGTTGCAGAATATCGCAGGAAGGAAGAATCAGAATCAGGCTAAAAATTGCTAAAAGTATTTTTTTCATTGTTTAATTTTTTGTTGCCACGAATGCACGAATAATTCTTTATGTTTATAACAGCCCTAGTTGCGACTTTATTTCATTTCTGAGACCATCCTGGTGAATAACCACCTGGCTTTCATTCGTGCATTCGTAGCTATTAAAAAGGTTGCAATGAATGAACGAAACTTCTTATTGCGGGCTGATAATTGCGTGGTATTTTGCCCCGTTTATCACATCCTGCTTGAGCCACAGGTCTTTTTTGTATTGGTTGTTGATGAACATTTCAATCTGGCTAACATAATATTTGCTGGCAGGTATTCCCGACGTTCCGGTTGGGATCACCACATAAGATTCTTTTAAATTGCCCATATTAAAAATATGCCTTTGAGAAGCCCCATGCACCACAGCATAGGGATTATGAAAACTGTATGCCTTTGGGTTCACAGTATGAAAACTGCCACCAACCGGGAAAGGCCCCTTGTTCAATCCAAAAATGCGATCAAGGATTTTCACCGAACCCATTGGATGATTGATGCTCAATTGATGGATCTCACCCCATTTCCAGTTGTCAGGATCGGCGCCCATGTTTTCTTCCAGCCATTGTATGGTTTCCCTGAAACTCAGCACCACCATTTGTTCAAAGGTTTCAACCTGATCAGTGTTGATATTATTTACCCATGATGATCCCGGGTTTTTCCAGATGCGATCGAACATGTTGCGGATCAGACCGTCGCCGAATTCCCTGTAAAGATCGGCCCCCATCTCATCAAGCAGAATGTTCCTGATAAAGGTTTGATAAAACTGCTCAAAAATACTTGCCTCGCTGCTTTCTTTCGTCAGAACCATATCCCATGCTGCCAGCATCTCCATTGCCTTCCTTTCGTTGCTACTAAGATCGGATTGCAATGACAATATTTGAACCATGTCATCAATGTATTCCTCAACCGCTTTTGATTTAAAATCTCCCAACATAACTTTAAAATCATCAACTCCAAGCTTTTCCTTTGCTTCCAACATTTCGCGGATGCGGTCAATCCGGAAAGGCATATCATACCAATAACCAATGTAATAAGGATACTCATCACCAACGGTGCGGTTGTTGGCAGAAGCTACATAACCCTCAGGCGGATTATAGGTGTAAGGAAGTTCTTCAAACGGGATCATGCCGGTCCAATCATGTTCGCGGGTATTCCCGGGCAGTGGCAGAATTGGATTTCCTCCGGCGTTGCGCATTGGAACTGCCCCTGCGGTTTGCAATCCAATATTGCCTTCTACATCGGCATAAATCACATTCTGGCTGACAGCGCCAAATGTGCTTAGGGCATCACGAAACTCATCCCAGTTGCTCGCCTGGTTCAGCAAATAAATACTTCGCAATTCATTGCTATAATCGTTGCCGGTCCAACGTTTGGAAATGGCCTGATCGCCTACTTTTTTAAACCCTGAAACTATCGGCCCGCGGTGGGTAAACTGAATCTCTTTAACCACAGTATCTCCCTTTTTGGTTATGATCATTTCCTGTACGACGTCAAGATCAAGCCATTCATCATCCAGCAGATATTTGGTTCCGTCATCATTCAGTGTTTCGAGATAAAAATCCATTTCATCCACATACAGATTGGTCATTCCCCAGGCAATGTTTTCGTTATGCCCGACAACAATCACGGGCGCGCCCGGAAGCGCAACTCCTGTAACATTCAACTGGCCTTCGATTACCTGGTGTATCTGATACCAGATTCCCGGGGCGCCAAAACCCAGGTGCATATCGTTTGAAAGAATAGGTTGCCCAGTTTCGCTTTTCGATCCTGCAACAGCCCAGTTGTTGCTGCCGCTGAAAACCTCGAGGCCTAGCTCCTGAAGTATCTTGTTATGGTCAAGCATCTCAAACATATCCGAAGTACTTTTGAAGCCAATGGCCGGATGCACCAAAGTTCTATGCTGGTTCAAATCGGGGATGAGCTGAACGAATTTTTCTTCTTCAACCTGTGACATGAGTTTGTAAAGCGTTATCTCAGTTTTCCACGAACCGGCAAGATCCCATGCCATATAACCAATCAGGTTAACAGTGTGTATTGGTTCCCAGGGTTCAGGTTGATAACCCAGGATTGTAAATTCCGGGGAGAGTTTTTTCTGGTTGTTTTCAATAAACTGGTTCACACCATCGACAAAAGCCTGGAGTGCAAGAATCAGGTTCTCATCGGAATTAGAAAGAACCAAACGCGATTTTTCGGGTATCCGCAGCGCCCTGAGCAGGTGGTCCGCTCCAATCATATCTTCCCCGAAAATCTCGGAAAGTCGCCCCATGGTGACCCGGCGCAGCAAATCCATTTGCCACAGACGGTCCTGCGCCATCAGGTAGCCGGTTGTCAGGTAAAGATCGTGCTCATTTTTGGCATAAATATGCGGAACGGCATAGTCATCGTGGTAAACGTTCACTTCGTCAAACAGGCCGCTTAACTCGACGGGTTTGTCATAATCGGGCAATGCTTTTTTTGCAATATGATTCACAAAGAAGTAGCCCGCAATAGCTACAACGGCCAGCAAAATCAGAAGGCCCTGGAGGATTCGTTTGAAGATTTTCATTTGCTCTTTTTTTTGTGATGCAGTTATACAGTGATACAGTGATGCAGTCGCTTCGTCTCTTAGTCTCTTAGTCTATAAGTCTCCCCTTCCCCTTGTCTCAAATTCCCATTTCCCCATACTCCTTAAACTAAAACCCGTGCATTGCTTCCATAATGCCAAGCATATAGCTCCGGGTATGCATGCTGTAGGATTCCAGGCGTTCGGCAATTGCGAGGGTCATCTGGTCAACGGCTTCCTGGCCTTTTTCTTCGTGCATTACTTCAACTATGCGTTTGGTTTCAGCTGCATCGTTGGCTTCAACATTTGGGTCGGAAACCAATGAATAAGGCATATATTTTTCAAGCGATTGGTCAATAAAAACCGATTTGCTTACGGCTTCTTTGGCCGCAACCTCTACAATAAAATCCTCTGAATAAGGTATGTGCTCTTTCGGGTTCTTCAGCGCCTGGATGAAAGGGTGATCCCAGTCCTGCTGCTGGTGTGCCATGCGAAGTACCTGAACCTGGAATTCTTCGTACACCGTATGCCGGTTCGAAACAAGCTGAACGGCATGGTCCCTGCTCTTTGTGAACCCAAGCATGGCTTTGAGGTTGATCCAGATCATGCGCAATACGCTAACACCGGGCAACGGCTTGCTGTGGTAAGGCATGGAAACATCGCCTACGTAATGCATTCCCCAACCCATAAAACGCCAGCCCCAGTATGGCTGATTCCGTTTGAACGCAAATTCAGAAAGCAGTTTGTATAAATGAATCCTGTAATCGAGATGGGTGCGTTTCAGGAACGGGCCGGCTTTGTAGAGAATCCAGGCTTCGTGGTAAAAGCCCATGTGGAAGGGCGCCTGACTGCTGTATTCAAGGTTGGGATTGCCGAAAGGCTGGGTTCCGAAACCATAGCGTTTCCCATAGTCGGTGTTGTTGTCTTCAAAAAGGCCGAGGTCGAAACCATAATCCGGTTCATCGTTGGCGGTGCACAAAACATCAAAGGGGGAAACAGCTTCGCCTTCTCTGAGCCACACATAGGTAGTATGTTTCAGTGAACTGAGATCTTCCAGGGTAGAAACATCGCTGGCATCTGCAATTGCCCTTTCGCCGGGATCATCATTGGGCAATAGATGCAGGTATAATGGCACTTTGATGTTCGGGTTCACACGAATGGCATTAAAAAACCGCTCCAGGATATCGTCGGGATTGCTGGTGGCTTTAAAAGCCAGTTCATCGGGACGGGGGGAATAATTGGGCAGGTTGGCCCGCGACCAGGCTTCATGGTTCGCAAGAAATTCTTCGAGGTCTTGTTCAATTTCAATCAGGAAAGTTTGCAGGGTTTTCGCTTCAATGGGATCCATCTGTTCCCAGCTAAAAACCTCTGAAAGGGCCGGGCGGATCAACATAGGATGTTCAGACCAGGCCCAGGCGGGAAGCGAAACCTTCAAACTTATGAGTAAAATTAAAAGGAGGCGGGTGTAAGGATTTACTTTTTTCATGTTGTTTGATTTTACATGCAATACTAAGAAAAAGCTGAATAACTTCAACATGCAGGGGGTTAAGAAAATGTTAATCAAAAGCTTCTTAAATTACTACGAGATTTTTATCAGGCCGTTTTCGTTCTTCGCTAGCGTTTTATGGTAATTAATTAATTCTATTTATTCCACTCAAAAAAATGAATTTACAATTTAAAATTATATCATAACTTTGTGAAGCTAAGCTAACAGCGACAGAACAATTAAATAATTTTGAAAGGCAGAAGATGTGGTGATGGGTAATTGCAAATTATCCGTTATTGCAAGCAGGAATTGCATTGCCACTTAGCAGAGACCAGGAATCTTGAACTAAATATCAACGATTTGCCGGTAAGCATCTATTTCATCCGAATAAATCTGGAAGATCAAACGATAGTGAAGAAGATCATTAAATTATGATAATAGAACACGGATAACGCGAATACAACGGATGATCGCGAGTTAAAAATCCTTATAAATCCGCCGCATTCGTGTTTATTCGCGTTCCATAAACCAAATCGAAAATGAAAAAATCCAGCATCCTCCTCCTCTGTTCACTACTTGCTGTTGAAACTTCAGCCCAGGTGTTCCCCTCATGGATATCAAACAACCATTTTCCCGGTGCAAGTTCTTCTACTGCTACAGTTGTGAACGTGGATCAATCGGGCTATGTATTTATGGGTGGAACGCAAGGAACCAATTTCGTGATAAAACACAATCCTGACGGTGAAGTGCTGTGGTTGCAAACATACGACTGTGGGGATACAATTTCCGAAGCACCAAACACCCTTTGCGTCGACAACCAGGGAAATGCTTACATCACCTTCATGAAACATACCCCTGGTGGAACCTATTGGTCAATAGCGGTGCAGAGATATAACGACAGCGATGGAGCAATTAGCTGGACATCAGAACTTGCCAATGCTCAGTTCAACGGCTTTGAATGGCAGGTGAAACCTACCTTTATGACCATTGATGATAACTATTTATATGTAGCCGGCACCAAATTTGAACCGGGAGTCACAGGATCGGAAATGCTGGTAATGAAACTGGATTTCGAAGGACAAATTTTATGGAATGAAACGCTATCCGGAACCGGCATTTATGCCAACGCCAAAAGCATTTGCGTTGATCAATCGGGTTATATATACATAGCCGGAGATGCCTGGAATGCATCCATTGATTATTGCGTCGCAAAATTTGATCCCAATGGCAATTTGGTCTGGGACGAATTCCTTGACGGTGACGTGTATCACAACACCGATATTGCTGAAAACGTTATAGTGGATGATGCCGGAAATGTCTACATCACCGGCTACAACCAGATCAGTTCCAACCTGACAGATATCGTGACCGTAAAATACGATCAGAACGGGGTGTTTCAATGGAAACACAGTTATGGGAATCCCGGATACAGGGATAACAACGCGTATTATCTTGCCATAACTGAAGCAGGCGATTTATTGGTTGGCGGATATAGTGCCTATGAAGACCCTTATCCTGGCACCGGAAAGGATTATATTTTGCTGAAATACTCTCCATCAGGCAGCCTGATCTGGGATGCCCGGTACGATCATCATAATTTCTTAAATGACCATCCATTCGATTTTGATTTGGGTCCTTCAGGCGATGTTTATATCTGCGGTATCACTATGAAAAGCTGCTATCCGTACAATTTTGTTACAATCGTTAAAATCAATCCACAGGGTGATGTGGTTTGGGATGTTTGGGTTCCCAAGCTGTATGGAATTCCATGGGAAATTGAAGTAATTGGTGATGATGACTTTGTTGTTGCTGCGGCTGCGTTCGACTCTATTCAGGTAAATGATGCCACTACGGTTCGTTATCAGGCAGCTACTCCGCCCGTTTACGAGGCGGATGTCCTCGATGTCTATTTTGAATCCCAAGTTTTGCCTCCTCTAATTGATTATGAGAATCATAGGGTAATTGCTACGGTTCACGACACTGCTAACCTGGCGTACCTGGTCCCTTTTATCACCAGGTCGGAACACTCCTGTATGTATCCGGAAGATGAGATTATTACCAGTTTTATAGAACCTGTGTGGTACAACATCACCTCGTTTGACGAGCAGACTGAAAAGTGGTGGTATTTGATCGTAGATGGGGGGTATGTTGGTATTAGCGAAAAAAATCTCACGGAGCATATTAAAATCTATCCCAATCCCACCTCCTACAGATTTAAAGTTCAAACAGAACAGTGCAAAGTGTCGGTTAAAGGAGTTGAAATAATTGACATGTATGGGAAAGTACTCGAATCACTCACGCAGCACCTCGTACTCCACAGCACGGAATTCGACATCAGCCTACTTCAGGCGGGGATTTATTTCGCCAGAATTTATTTTGATAATCAAATGATTGTAAAGAAAGTTGTCAAATTGTGAATGTTAAATACTTTGGCCCAATAGGTCACAATACAAAATACTTAAATTCCTATTTGAACCTGGCTAAGCGGAAACTCGTATGCCGACCTTCACTATTATTTGTGATTCCCGGCTAATCGGCTAATGCAATGCCGCGCAGTAGTGTTCCGGAAAATTGCGCATGCTATTTCCAGAAATATCATTGCATTAAAATTTATACTATCTTTCCGCCCAAATTTAAACTTATTTCACCCCGATGAAAAAATCAACACTTACAAGTATTGTGTGCTGCTTCATGCTTGTTGTTGCGGCGCTATTCTTCACCATTAAGGTGCAGGCCCAGGAAGATGAAAAAATCAAAACCGGCTGGACCTTTGGCGCACTTCCGGCAATCTCATACAATTCCGATCTCGGATTCCAGTATGGCGCCCTGGTGAATTTCTACTACTTCGGCGATGGAACTTCCTATCCCAAGTATATGCATTCGCTTTACGGCGAAGTTTCCCGCTATACAAAAGGCAGTGGTATCAACCGCTTTTTCTATGATTCGGAATATCTGATCCCAAACATCCGGGTAACTTCCGATTTTAGCTATCTGACAGATAAAGCCCTTGACTTCTACGGATTTAACGGCTATGATGCCGTGTACAACACAAACTGGGAAGATGATACTGATCCGGATTACATTTCCCGGATGTTTTACCGCCATGAAAGAAAGATGTTTCGCATTATGACCGATTTCCAGGGAGCGCTGGTGGGTAAAGAACTCCGTTGGGTGGCAGGTTTCGGTATCCTGCACAATGCAGTGGCACCAGTAGACATCGAGGCATTGAACAAAGGCAAGGATGAAGAAGATAAATTGCCCGATGTTCCCGGTTTGTATGATAAATACGTGGAGTGGGGCATCATTGGCGAAGATGAAAAAGATGGCGGCTGGTCGAACAACATCAAATTGGGTTTGGTTTACGATACCCGCGATTTTGAACCCAACCCCATGAAAGGCCTCTGGAGCGAAGTAGTGCTATTTGCCGCCCCCGGATTTTTAGGCAATGGCGATTTTGGTTATGCAAAAATTTCAGCCACATACCGCCAATACTTCACGTTGGTGAAAGAGAAACTTTCGTTTGCTTATCGTTTAAATTACCAGGGAACCATTGCTGGAACAGTGCCTTTTTACATGCAACCTTACATGATCAATTCTTTCAGCAACTCTTCGAACACCGATGGGCTGGGCGGATCAAAAACAGTTCGCGGTATGTTGCGTAACCGGGTGGTTGGAGATGCTTTTGCATTTGGTAATGCCGAGTTTCGCTGGAAGTTTTATCGTACCGTTGTGTTCGGACAAAACCTATACCTGGGCCTGAACCTTTTTGCAGATGCCGGCACAGTGCTGAAAAAAGTTGATTTCGAAATACCTGAGTTTGATATTCCATCAAAATCAACCACATCCGTTGAAGAAGATTTCTTCCTCACCGATGAAGAAACCATCCATGCTACACTTGGTGCAGGTTTACGGATTGTATTAAACGAGAATTTTATTGTTGCTGTAGATTACGGCCGCCCGTTTGAAAAACGTGATGGTGGGGGCGGGCTGTACATTGGATTAAACTATCTGTTTTAGAATTTATTACAATTCAAAATTCCAAATTTAAGATTCAAGATTGAGTCCGTTTCGAAAGGTCTCAAACTACCGAGTGGAGTGTTTTTTTTGTCATTCTGAGCGCAGCGAAGAATCTAATTTACAGCTACATCTAGATCCTTCACTTCGTTCAGGATGACAAGATCAACCTAATTAGATAGCCTCTTGAGAGGTTCAAAGACTTTTCGGAGAGGATTCAAGATCATTATCGGCTGATGCCCAATCTGGAATCATGAATCAGGAATCTTGAATAACTCCAGTTACAATGATTCTCTGTCGCCAGTCATAATGTGTTGGTTTTCCATCCTTTCATCATATTGCTCAAATCCTGCCTTGAGGTACATAGGCATGGCGGCTTTGCCGTCGAGTTCGCAGGTGTGAAGCCACACACGTAAAGGGCTGTGCGACCAGGCTTTGTGTAGATTCCATTGCAGGAAACGAGGCCCTAAACCACGTCCGCGGAATTCAGGTATGATGCCGAAATAGGCAATTTCAACTTCATTGGCTTTGCGGAAATCGAGTTCGCAAAAGCCAGCAGGAACGCCGTTTACCCAAAGCACATATATTTCAACCTTATCGTCATGGATGATTTTCAGCAATTCATCATCAAAAATCAGCAGGCGGTTATACCATGATAAACCCTTGCCCACTTCTTTGTAAAGAAACTGATAGAATGAAATTGTTGGTTTCACAGCATGCACAATATTCACTTCCAGATCGAATGCTGGTGGCGGACCCTGCGGTGGTGTTTTCGTTTCAAGGTACCATGTGCGAACCGGGATGCTGTTGATGCTGCTCATTTTGATTTGTTTCTTTCAATCACTTTCAACGCTTCCCGGCGGCTGAGTCCTGAGAGTTCAGTGCTTTCAACAAATCTGATCACACTTTCAGGTGCAGTTTTTGAATATTCTCGCAATGCCCAGCCAATGGCCTTGCGGATAAAAAACTCCTTGCTCCCGCTCAAACGCCGTATATATTCAAACATCAAATCTTCATCGGTGGTCTTTTTGTACTTTAACTGGAATAGCAAGGCCGTGCGCTGCAGCCACATATTTCCCGAATCCATCCAGGCAGCAGTTATTTCAGGAATCTTATTGGGAAAAAGTTTAAAATATGTGCCTGCATGGTGGCTGGCAATCCAGTCCACCGTATCCCACCACGGCTTGTTCACAACCATGAACTCAATGGTTTCAATGGCATCTTCACCCATTTTTTTCAGAACCTTTTCACTCAGGTCAATGGCAAAATACTGGTATTCTCTTTCAGGTTGAATCCAGAGTTCTTTCACCATTTCAGGAACTTCAGCCGGGTCGGGAAGGCCAAAGGTTTCAAAAAATATTTTCCTGATTTCTTTCTGTTGTGGGGATCGGATACCAAAATATTCAAACTGGTTCAGCATATATTTTTTCATAAATGCTGCGTCGGCTGGATTAGCGATTACTTTATAAAGCCCGGTTAACGGATGAAGGTACGTGTGCATAATTGTAATTTATTCACCTGATCTGATCACCACTTTAGTACTGATGATAGGTTCATTGTTTCGTGAGTACAACGTTGCCAGATAAATTCCCGGCTTGCGATTGGCGGCATCCCAGTTCAAAACCCCTTCGGCTAACGGAGTCTTGAATTCATCAACCACTTTTCCCTGGAGATCGGTAATCTGCAATCTGCCGGCATTGGCAGCCTGCCAACTGATGTTTACCTTCCCATTCGAAGGGTTCGGGTAGCAATTAAGTTGATTTCCATAATGTTCTATTTCCTTGTTGCCAACATACATTGCATCCCAGATGGCAAGGGTGTATTCTCCCAGCCTCAATGTATCCAGCATGATCCAGCCAACACTCCATGGCCCGTAACGGGTAAAAGGAACCGATTGCCAGTCGTCGGCTATGGTGGGCCGGTAAAGGATCACAAGCGAATCGGCAGCATTGATGATCAAATCATTGTCAATATAGGCTGTGCTTTGGTAAAAGAAATGAATCTCTGAGTCAAACCCCTCGGGAATAATCCCATCAACATGCCAGTGTCGGTAAGGCGAAAGGGTGAGCCCGGGAAGAGAATCCTGCAGTGGATCGGGAGGAACCCAGTTATGTGTGATCCGTACAAAAGCAGTATCCTCAACGGAAGATACGAGCAATTTGCTGAAAGTATCGGCAAACTCAATTGTTCCTGTATTGACGATAGTATGGGCACGGTCGGTGGTGGCATCGCAGATTTTTTCGTTATAATCCATCATGGCAATCACAGGTTCAAAAGGAATATTGAAAACCTTGCTGCCTGTTTGTCCGTCAAATTTCAATGTATCAGAAAAGATTTGCCGGTTCTGATCCATAAAAGTGATCTCAACAATATTGGCATCACCCAGAAAATCGCGGCCTTTCCCACGCTGCCGCACAAAAACTTCTGCACCCTGGGTCGTAAGATTAAATGAATCAATTGAATAATGTGGGAATCCGGGTTCGAACACCCAGGAATCAAAAAAACCGGTAAGATCAAGCCCGCTGTGCTGCGAAAGCACATCACGCAAATCAAAGCTTGAGGCATGATGGTAAGCAAAGGTATCAAGGTAAAATTGAACCGCCGGAAAAAAAAGATCATCGCCCAGGTAATTCCGTAGGGTGTGAACCACCAACCCGCCTTTTTGATAAACGGTATTGCCATACACATAAGCCGGTGGAATATTGTAAAGCGCATGGTAGCCGCCATCACCCTGGGATGTGTGCAGGTATTGCAAGATCTGGCGGTGTTTGCTTCGCTGTGTTATCAAAGATGTTTCAGGCCCGTACAGGTCTTCGCGAAACAAGAGTTCATTCCAGACTGCCCAGCCTTCATTCAGCCACATTTCGCCAGGCCCGGCACAGGTTACCCTATTCCCGAACCACATGTGAGAAATTTCATGGGTGTATAACCATTCATAAGTCAATGTGTTATCAATGTAGTTGCTCGGATAGGCTACATTTCCGGCATGTTCCATAGCGCCAAGCGCTGTCCCTGAATATCCGATGCGTTCAAACGGATAAGGCCCGAACCTGGCTTCGAGGTTCGCCATGATGGTTTGCAGGTTCGCAAAAGAACCGGCTACTTTCCATTCATCAGCGGGTCGAACATAAATGATGATGGGAATATCGCGTTCCATGCCATTGAAGGTATCTGTAACCGCAACATAATCCCCAATAGCCACAGAAGCGAGATAGGTGGGGATGTTATAATCCATTTTCCAGTGAAATGTGTGTGTACCATCTCCATGAGAAGTGATTTCCTGCAGCAATCCACCGCAGGAGGCCTGCTTGTTATCGGTGATCCGGATATGGAAATCAAACAAGGCGCGGTCGTAAAAATCGTCAGCACACGGAAACCATGCCTTGCCGAGGTTAGGCGGGTAGGTTTCAAATCCGACGCCAAGGTTAAACGCGTATTGTCCGCTGAAATGGAAACCGCCCCAGGATTCGCTGAACGGAATCCCATGATAGAAAACAGTTACCGCAACTGTATCGTCTTGCGCGACGGGGTTTGGGAAAGTGATCGCCAGGTTATCGGCACTGTGGCTAAAAGATGATATTTTTTGGCTCTCAAAAAATACAGAATCAATGCCCAATTGCCTTAACTCAAGTTCTATTGAATTGAGGTTCGCAATATTTGACACAAAAGTTACGGTGGTTTGCCCATGAATAACCTTTGTGGTAAAATCCAGCACATCAAGCCGGATTTCATAATGGGTCACATCAAAATCTCCTTTTACATTGCAATGGGCTGGAAAGGGCCAGACCACGAAGAAGATAAATAAAAATAAAATACTGTGCTTCATTTAAATGAAATTAGTCATTATAATGCTGTTGAGAAGCCAACTGAAAACTGGTTCTTCAATGAGCCGCTTTGTTTTTCGAGCAAGGTGTATTCCGCAGCCAACCTGATATTTCTTTTTACAAGATAGCCGGCATGGATTGTTGCCGAGCGATAATCAAATTCACTGAGATCGGACTCAATATAGTTGAGCAAGCCTGCAAAATACCATTTACTCTCAATACCCTTAGGCATGTATATTACTTCGGCAAAACCACCTTGGGTTTTAGTAAATTGAACGGTGGGTGTTTCTTCCGAAATTTGCAAATCACTGTCGCTTCTGAAAAGGTATTGTAAATTAAACTCGAGTTTCTCGCCAAAAGACAAAGTCATGTCAGGGCCAAAGTAAAAAATATTATTCACCGGACCGGAAAACAATTCAGGGACCTCTTTGCCATAATATGCAAAAGCACCCAACCTGAGTTTTTCACCAATATCCTGCGAAATTCTTCCTGAAAAATTCTTGTATTTATCGTAGTCAAAAACCCTGTTACGGTCAGCGCGCGTCAGGCCATTGCCATTAACGACTGAAACAACTATTTCAGTTCCCGTTTCAAGGCCGAGGGTTGCCATAATTCCTTTGTCGTAGGCAAGATTGGTTCGGGATAATCCTGGTCTTAAACGATAGATTTCGTAATCGCTCAGAGTTAGCCGCAGTTCACCTTTAAAGAGTGGATCGGCAACCTGGAATTGGCCAACATACATATCGAGATCAAGACCCAGCAGATCGTTAAACATAATAAATGCATCTTCAACCCCGGCTACTTCTCCCCTTTCGTCGAAGTAAAAATAGAAATAATATGCAATGCTATTGGTAAGCTCCCCGCCACTCATGATTTTTACAAGATAAGGCGCTGCAAAATCAAATTTTTGTTCTGCTTGTTCCTTGAAACTTAGAAACCCTTCAAGACGTATAGCCAATGGCAGATCGCGCAGCAGGTTAAGTTCAGGGTCGCCGGTTGGAATAAAATAGCGTGGCGCTTCCTGGTCAAGCATTTTAAATCCGTTGCCAGCAAATTCATCTCCGAAAGGTTTGAGCCGTGGAGCAGGATTATGACAGGTTTGGCAGCTAAGCTGATACTTGCGCGCAAAAGCTGGAATAGCCCCAGCCTGGTTTGTGATCGCAAATACTAAAGCAAACAGGCAAATTGTGGTTACTAAACGTTTCATGATGTTAAAATTTTGTTGCTGAATGTTTGGAAGATATGATTATTAAATCCTGTAAATTATTGAATTGAAAAGGATGTTCACAACAACACCTCCACTCGAGTACTATGCTCATTCACCAGCATAATAGCTGATTCTTCATCAGGAACTTTTAAGAAATCGGCAACGGGTTTCACAAGTAATTGATAGTTAAGTGAAGCTTTGACAGTCATTTTTCCGGGCGCTGCATTGAGCGGAATTGTAAAGGTACAGGTTTCGATGATACTGCCCCTGGGTTCGAACCGGTAATCAACACCGAGGGATGCTGTATTCCACTGCTGAATGGTCATACGGCCCTGAGGGTCAAAATAAGCCATCCGGAAAATGCGGTTGCCCAGTGGAATGCCATCGCGTTGTAAACCAGGGAAATTTTCTTTCCCAAGCGGAACACCCATATCCTGATAAGCAAGAACATCAGAGGCGATGGTGTAATCCTCACCTTCAAAACCTTTGCGGTCAACAGGCAAATGATACACATTGCCTTTGGTATCGGTAGCCTCAACATGCATCCACAATAGTCGGTCTTCCACTGAGCCGGTCGGGAATTTATGTCCTGTTTTCTGGTTGAAGAGTACGATGGTAAACTTTACGGGTTCGCCAGGTTCTGCTTCAGCTATATCAGAATGGATGCGCAGTTCAACGGTTCCCCGCACTTTTCCCGGATCGTGTGCACCATGAAATAAATGTTGGCGTGCATCCCCGTAAGTGTTTCCCATGAGTGCAATTTTGCCTTCGGCTTTCGGCATGTGGCAATCCTGGCATTGCACACCTTCTTTATAATAAGGGCCTTCCTTCCATTCAAGGTGGGTTGATTTCACCCATACATCAAAAGGGCTTTTCTCATTGTGGCAGATACCGCAAAAATCGCCACTGCGATGTAATTCACTGATTTTTATTTCGTGGTTGGGAGATTGAACCCCTCCTTTACGGCCACTGTATTTTGTGAACCCGGGTTCAATAATGTAATTGAAATTGTAAGGAATATCGCCTGTGAAACCGGAAATCAAGTGGCAGACCTCACAGGAAACCGCTTCGTTTGCACGTGTGTTTTTATCAGGTCTTTGCGGAGGAATGTCGCCGGTGAGGTAAGCCATAGGTGTATGACAACCATTACAAGCTGCTTCGACTTCGGCCACTTTTGGTTCGAGCTTTGCATGCGGAATCGCCAGCTCAAAATATTCGATTTCGTCCCAGTGATGCGTGAAAGCCTGCGCCATCATGCTTTGCTTCCACTGCCGGTAAATATCGTTGTGGCAAGCCGTGCCGCAATATTCCGGCGTTTTGAAATCATCGTACTTATACGCTTTTTGGTCATTCTCCTTGCCTTTAAGCATCGCGGCAGAAATTACGATTGTAAATACTATGGCTAGGCCAACAAGAAAGCGTAGATGAATTGTTTTTTGTAATCTCATGATTGGTTGGCATTAAATAAATATTTTTGCCGGAGTTTAGTTTACACCGGGAAGCAAACATAATTGATGCTAAATTACAACAACATTGCCGTAAACGATTGGCCAGGGCGTGATTTAGAACGGTTACAAATTACAACTGTAAGCTGTAACATTTTCAGCAAAATGTTGTCGAATAGGCACAGGAATAAAGACTGGGTGGTGTCCAATAATGAACTGTTGCTGAGCGTTAATGAACATAATGTCCTAAAGAAACGTGTGTAAATTATTGTTTTGCAGAACCGTATAAGGTTGGCACAATATTTCGTTAACGCCAGCTTAAAATTATACTGATTACCTAATATTGCTTTTCAATAAAACCCATTAAAATGAAAAAGATCGCACTTGTATTTTTAATTTTTGCATTATCGGGCTTTTCAATTTCAGCCCAAAAAACGTGGACTCTTGAAGACTGTATTGATCATGCTTTTAAAAACAATATCCAAATCAAGCAATTCATGCTTGGGGTGGAAAATGCGGAAATCAATCTGGCGCAAAGTAAAATGAATTTGCTGCCCAATCTGAATGCTTATGTATCGCATGGATATAACTGGGGTCAGACCATTGACCGTTTTACCAATCAATTTGCCACTGCCCGGGTGCAGTCGAACAACTTCTATGGCTCCTCTTCTTTTACTGTATTTAGTGGCTTTCAGAAAATGAACACTGTGCGGCAAAACCAGTTGGATCTATTGGCCAGCAAGCTTGATGCGGATAATTTCATGGACGACATCGCTTTGAATATTGCCACTGCTTATCTTCAAATATTATTTGCCCAGGAATTACTTGAGATTGCCACTAACCAGCTTGACATCACGCAACAGCAGGTGACAAGAATGGGAAAACTTGTTGAAGCCGGCACATTGGCAAGGGGCGATCTGCTTATGCTGGAGGCCCAGCTGGCTGCAGAAGAACTTCAGGAAATTGAGGCGCGCAATAATCTTGATATGTCGTATCTGATTTTGGCCCACATGCTTGATTTTCCTTCAGCTGAAGGGTTTGAAATTGTAAAACCCGAAATAGAATTAGATGAAACCCAAAGCATGACCATGACACCAGAGCAGATTTATGACAATGCTGTGGTAAAACGGCCCAATATCAGAAGTGCAGAGCTCAAAGTGGAAAGCGCATCAAAAGGGCTGGCCGTTGCACGCGGTAGCCATAGTCCTACGCTTAGTATGGATTTATCGTGGGGAACCGGTTTTAGCGGAGCCCAAACAATTGGCAGAAATCCTTTTTTTGAAGAAGTGGCCATTGGTTATGACAGCGAAATGAACCCCGTTTACACCTCAGTTCAGCGTTATGAAACTTTTGAAACCAAACCGTTCAGCAATCAGTTCAGTGATAATAATAACCGGACCATTAACTTTGCCCTCCGTATCCCACTCTTTAATGGTGGATTTGCACGAACTAACGTCAGCCGCGCAAGGATATCCATCGAAAATGCCCAATATGAACATGAAAGCGCCAAGCTGCAATTAAATAAAACCATACAGCAAGCCTGGGCCGATGCTTCATCTTCACTTAAAAAATATACCGCATCGGGTAAAAAGGTTGAAGCAACCGAAGAATCCTTCAAGTACGCCGAACAACGATTCAACGTGGGTATGCTGACTTCGCTGGATTATAACAATTCAAAGAACGAGTTGCAGCGGGCTCAAAGTGAAATGCTGCAAGCCAAATATGACTATTTATTCAAAACCAAGGTGCTTGATTTTTACATGGGCATCCCAATCAAACTTTGATAAGCTTTTTACCGATACATATTAAAGCCTTTAAAGTATTATTGATAAATTTGGCGAAAATTACCCCCAATGAAAAAAAGAAAAACCATGCTCAAGGTCTTGATTGGCCTCGTCGTGCTATTGGTGATCGTGCTTGCTGTTGCGAAAAAGCAAGGCTGGATTGGAGAACAGCCGGGCATAAGCGTTACAACTGAAAAAGCCGAAAAGCGCACCATCATTGAAATTGTTGCTGCCAGTGGGAAGATCCAACCCGAAGTGGAAGTAAAACTTTCGCCTGATCTTTCAGGAGAAGTTGTAGAACTGGAAGTAAAAGAAGGCGATTATGTGAAAAAAGGGCAATTCCTTGCAAAGATCAATCCTGAAATTTATCTTTCAAATTATGACCGGATTGTTGCATCGCTGAACATGCAAAAAGCCAACCTATCAAATGCCAAAGCACGATTGGCTCAAACAAGGGCGCAATTCATCAATGCAGAGGTTTCTTATACCCGCACAAGTTCGTTGCTTGAACAAAGTGCTGTTTCGCAGGCTGATTACGACGGTGCACGGGCAAGTTATCTGGTAGCCCAGGCGGAAGTTGAAGCAGCCGAACAAAGTGTTGTTGCTGCCGAATACAGTGTGAAAAGCGCAGAAGCTTCGGTTAATGAAGCCCGTGAAAACCTCACTAAAACATCTTTGTTTTCACCCATTGAGGGAACCATTTCAAAACTCTCCATTGAAAAAGGCGAACGCGTGGTAGGAACCTCACAGTTTGCCGGGACCGAGATCATGCGCATTGCCCGCCTCTCAAGCATGGAGGTAATTGTGAGTGTTGCCGAAATGGATATTGTAAGGGTGAACCTGAATGATACCGCGCTTGTTGAGGTAGATGCTTATCTGAACCGGAAGTTCAAAGGTGTTGTAACCAGTATTGCAACGTCAGCAAATTTAACAGGTGTGAGCGCCGACCAGGTAACCAATTTCGACGTTCGCATCCGTATCCTTTCCGATAGCTATACCGACCTGATGCGTGAGGGCATGCTTGACTATACCCCTTTTCGCCCGGGTATGTCAGCCACTGTTGACATTCAAACCAAATCAGAAATTGATGTCTTAACAGTTCCGATCCAGGCCGTGACAACACGTACCGATACCTTAAATACACGGAATCGTGTTTCGGAAAATAAGGAAGAAACCGAACAAGCAGCAAACGGTTCACCTGATGAACTCATTGAATACGTTTTCCTTTTCAAAGACAATATAGCGCAGCTTACAAAAGTAAAAACAGGCATTCAGGACAATATGTATATTCAGATACTGGAAGGATTGGATGAGGACAGCGAGGTGATTACCGGGCCTTACCGTGCCGTATCAACAACCCTCAAGGATGGTGATGCCGTAAAAAAGGTTGAACGCAGTGATCTTTATAAAGCTAAGTAAAAAATGCCGCTCATCCTTTGCATCGAAACCGCTACAACCGCCTGCTCAGTTGCTCTTATAAAAAACGGTGCACTGATTGAAATCAGACATTCTGATAAGAAAAATGCACATTCAACTATTCTTAACATTCTTATAAACGAGCTACTTGCATTTTCAGGATTTCAATTTTCCGATCTCAATGCTGTTGCCGTGAGCAAAGGCCCCGGATCTTATACAGGGCTACGCATCGGTGTTTCAACTGCAAAAGGATTGTGTTATGCGCTGGATATTCCTGTAATAGCCCCTGATACCTTGTTGTGTATGGCCTCTGGTTTTGTAAACGAGCACCCTGGACTTCCTGAAAACGCATTGCTTTGCCCAATGATAGATGCCCGTCGAATGGAAGTATTTGCTGCTATTTATGATCTGAAACTGGAGGCTATTAGCCCCGTGGATGCAATTTTTGTGAATGACGAAGCTTTCCCTGGACTGACTGGTAATCGTCCGGTTTACTATTTTGGCGATGGAGCTGAAAAATGCCTGGATACACTCAACCATAGATCTGATTGGAATTTTGTTCCGGGTTTCATCAATTCAGCCAGCCACATGGCAAGCCTGGCAGCCAATTACTTTAAGTCAGCAAAGTTTGAAGATGTGGCCTATTTCGAACCTTTCTATCTTAAGGATTTTGTTGCCGGAAAGCCGGTTGTGAAAGGGTTGAGGTAATATTCAGAGAGCAAAGTCAGTGATTACAACATGATGTTATACCTACACAAAAAAATGCACATTCATGTTGTGTAGTATTCAAATAAAATTTACTTTTGCAGCCCGAAACAAATTCCTCCTTAGCTCAGTTGGTTAGAGCATCTGACTGTTAATCAGAGGGTCGCTGGTTCAAGTCCAGCAGGGGGAGCAGAAAGGGTTACAGCAAATCGTTGGAACCCTTTTTTCGTTAACAATTGTTGAACAAGTTAAAGATCATTGCCTAATTTGATTCCGGCAAACATGCTGCATGTCACGACACTTGGTGCCAATGGTCAATTCGCCAATATGCAATCCATATTGGAGTCAAGTAATGAGTTTACCGTGGAATCAGACGGAACCACCACCAACGATAACCTTGAGTTTACAATGGAAATAACCATAAAAACCAAGGTTAAAGCCAGTGCATTATAGACCCTGCATTTATTTTTCAGGCTCTTTTTTTATGGAGCTAAGGCAGTGCAGACAAAAGCCGGGCTCTTTTTGGTCAATATCCTCCACATAGGTACTTGATTGCATCACACAGGGGGGGAAGTAGCAATGCTTCAGGCTCAGGGTGTGTCCCAGTTCGTGTATGATTTCTTTTTTGAAACGTTCGAAAAGCAGGAAATTATTTGGTTTCATGCCGTAATACTCATTTTTCAGCCTGTGTAATGAGGCAATGCCTGTGCGTCCATTCAGGAACGCCTGGCCAAATATGTAGGTGAGGATGGGGATAAACAAATCAACAGTGAACAATCCCATTACTTTTGAAGCTTCGGGAGGTGCCATGGTATCAACCACTTTGATCAGTTTGTTGCCGTCGTATTGCCTTCGGCGTGGGTCATAATAATCGCCCATATCCAAATGGCCTTGGATCAGGCTCAGCGGATAATTCAGTTCAGTAGCAATTTCAGCAGCTATGCGCTCCAAAAATTCCATATCAAATTGTCCGTATGCGATTAATGTGATTGTATGCATATTCTACTGACCACAATATCAAGCCTTTCCTTCACAAGATGGGTTGTCAGGCTGATTTGATTTGCCGACCTGAAAGAAGTCATTCCGGTTGTTTCAGGTCAAATTTTTTGATTTTGTTGTACAGGGTAACCCGGTCCACCTTCAGTGCTTTTGCCGATTGCGAAATGTTCCACCCATATTTATTTAGAATTTGGATTATGTGCGCTTTCTCAAGGTCTTCGAGGCTTTCATAGCCGCTGATCACGCTGTCTTTGGCCAGGGGCAGGTCGCTGAGCCTGATTTTTTTGCCATCGCCGATAACAATTGCCCGCTCGATCATATTTTCGAGTTCGCGCACATTGCCAGGATAATCGAATTCCTTCATACGCATCAGTGCTTGTTCGTCAATGCTAATGGGCGCTTTGTTCATGGCTACACAATACTTCTTGATGAAGAAGTTAACCAATAGCGGAATATCGCTTGGCCGTTCACGCAGTGGTGGCACATTGATGTTTACCACATTGAGTCGGTAATACAGGTCTTCGCGGAAGGTGCCTTTTTCAACCATGCTCTTCAAGTCGCGGTTGGTGGCGCATATGACCCGGAAATCGGAACTTATTTCCTTGTTGCCGCCCACACGTACAAATTTCTTTGTTTCGAGCACACGCAACAGCTCAATTTGCATTTTGGCTGAAATGGTAGCAATCTCATCCAGGAAAATGGTGCCGCCGTCGGCCATTTCAAAACGGCCCTTGCGGTTGTACATGGCACCTGTAAAAGCTCCTTTTTCGTGCCCGAACAATTCGCTTTCGAGCAGACTTTCGGATAAGGCCCCGCAATGCACACTTACGAGTGGGAAATATTTCCGCGGCGAATTGGAGTGTATAGCCCTTGCTATCAGCTCCTTTCCTGTTCCGCTTACGCCGGTAATAACTACTGAGGAATTGGATTGAGCCACGCTCCTCACTTCTTTCAAGACCTGTTTCATAGGCTCGCTGTCACCTACGATATCATCTACATTTTCAAGTTCGGTGAACTTTTCTTTCAGTGCCAGGTTTTCCTGCTCAAGCGAGATTTGCCTGGCGGCATTCTTGATCAGATGCGAAAGCTCGTCTGGATCAAAGGGTTTGGTAATATAGTCAAAGGCACCATCTTTGAGCGCTTGCACAGCTGTATCAACTGTTGCGAAAGCTGTCATGATGATGACGATGGATTTTTTGTTCAGTGCTTTGATTCTTCTGTGCATCTCCATGCCATCCATGCCGGGCATTTTAATGTCGGAAATAATTATATCAAAGTGTTTGGTTTCGATTATCGAAAGTGCCTGTTTGGCATCTTCGGCACATTCAACATAGTAATCGTCCTCAATGAACCAGTTGAACAAAGAATCCCTTACGGATTCCTCATCATCAACAATGAGTAGGGAAATTTGCTTTGCCATTTTTTAACTCTCCTTGTTTTTTATCAAAGGTAATGTGAATGTCATTGTTGTGGATTGTCCCTGCACCGACTGCACGTCAATTTTACCTTTGTGGCTGTTTACAATGCCGTGAACGATAGAAAGGCCTAAGCCCGAACCACCTGTTTTTTGTTTGCTCGAAAAGAAAGGTTCAAAAATATGCGGCAGGTCTGCTTCCGGAATGCCCGTGCCATTATCCGAAATTATAATACTAACATGGTCTGGGTCGGGATTGTCGGTTTTGATAACTATTTCACCATTTTCGTTGATCGCTTCTTTGCTGTTGACCAGCAAGGCGATACAAGCTTGTTTTATTTGATTGGGACTGCAAAAAATCAGGTCTTGTTCGGCAACAAAGTGCGAAATGAATTCAATATTGGCAATCTTCATGGGGTGCGACATGATGTTGAAAGTGTCGCGAAGCACTTCGTGTAAGTTCTTGGCTTCAAAATTCTTTTGGTCTTTGCGAGAAAAGTCGAGTAATCCTTTTACAATATCCCCACACCTTTTGGTTTCTGTTTCGATAATTTTCAGGTGTTTCATCATCGAGTCCATTTTTGGTGGAGGCACTTCCTGGTTGTTGAGTTGCTTTTGCACCAATTTGGTATAGGTGAGTATGCCAGTAAGTGGATTGTTAATTTCGTGTGCTACTGACATGGACAGCTTGCCGAGGGATGCAATGCGCTCAATATTGATCAATTCATTTTGGACCGCGCCTAATTCCTCTGTTTTTTTCTGCACCTTATGCTCCAGTTGTTGCGACCAGTTTTGCAATTCAAGATTGGCTCTTTCCAAATTGTCCAGCATATTGTTAAAGGCGATGGAAACGGTACGAATATCCGACAATTGGTTTGGCTCAACATTGAGACGCATTTTTTTATCGCCGCTGGCAACCGCCTCACTTGCCAAAACAATGGCATTAAATGGTTTTCTGATGTTCTTCGTGGTAAACAGCACCAGAAAGACCAGCAGCAGCACTGTCATAATGGTTGCCAGAATGAAAAAGTCCACCGATGATTCGCGCAGGGCCGAGTCCAGTTCATTAAGCGGAATTTTTATAATGAGTGATCCCAGCACCACATCTGTTTCCTTGTGAACCCAGTGGCATTGCATACAAGAGGGTTCGTTTAAAATGGGCGAACGGATCAGCAAATGCCTTTCCCGCTGGTATTTGCTAAACAATCCAAATCCATTGGTTGAGTCAAGTACCACATAGGACTTTTCATCAATTTCTTTTGGCTCACTAAAGTACCCCTTGAAATCAACTAGCCCGGACAATGAATCTTCTGCCTGGGTGGTATATACCAGGCTATCAAATTCGTTGTACATATTTACCTCATCAATATTGGGCAAGCGGTTGATCACATCCAGGGTGTTTTGAAGCACGGCTTTGTCATTTTCAAGCATTGAATGATACAATGCCCCTTGTACAAAATGCCCGACATTGTAGCCGTTTTGGTAAATCACCCTTTCCATAAAGCGCTCATTTACTGATCGGAATATAATACCAAACAACAAAAAGAGAAAGATGGATAAAATAAGGATGGAGTAAATGACCTGCCCATAGATGGAGGACCTGATTTTTTCATATTTCTTGAAAAAAGAGAGGCCGGTTTTTTTATCTTTTTTAGTTTCGCTTGTACTGGTCATGTTTTGTTTTTGATTAGCGTTTACAGCGTATCAGGGGCTGTGGTCAGTTTCCTGGTGTTTGTGGTCTTGGCATCATAATAAAATGATAATCAACATTTTGAAAAGCTTATTGATTGGTTTTCAATTGACTTAATAACACATGCAAGATACAAAAAAGTGTGTTCTCCCAATAACATTTTTCGCCGAACCAGGCTATGGTGATAGCTTGGCCGGCGAAAAGCAGGGTTCGTATCAGGGGCAAATCCCCAACTGTAATTAAGTTAAGTCGTGGCAGTCATAAAGTTCTTTTCGAAATCCTTCCAAATTTCGCTGGGCATTTCTGCCAGGGCATTTCTGCTGATTTCTCCACCATCCTGCATGATAACCATCGAAGGTTCGGAAGAATGTGCTTTCATGCTTTCAGCCATGAAATCCTTAAAACGTTCCACTTCGCGTCTTGACCAGTTAATGGCATCTTCGGCCATGTAGCAGGCTTGTGTTTCGGCCATCCAGTTGGTAGGCTTCACTTTGTATATCCATCCTTGTCCATAAGGGTCATCATTCAACATTTCAGGTGTTTCGTGCAAGATATGGTTCGATTTAAGAACCTCGCCAGAAACGGGGGATACAATTTTCAGGTTTTTGCCGTTCTGTCCGATTTCGGCAATCACATCACCTTTTTTGATTTTATCTCCGGGCGATTTCAGGTTGTTAACCTTTACTTCGCCTATGATATTCAGCAGCAAGTCATCCAAACCAATGCGTGCAGCACCGCCTCTTTCGAGGAAAGTCCAGGTGTGGTTTTTACTATAGAACAATCCTTGTGGAATTTTTAGCAAGTTGGCTGAGAGAATGCCCAATGCTTCATTTAGTTTTTTAGTAGCTTTTGCTTGTCTGTTCAGTGCTATCCAAAAAGGCACCAGCAATAAGAAGAAGGCTACAGTGATAAGGTACTCTATTCCCTTGGTCTCGAAAATGTTGTAATAGCTAAAGCCGTCCATTTTATTATTTTTTTAAAGGTTATTTTTTGTATTTATTTCAATTGTTTAATAGGAATATTTTTTTAATGTGCTCCTTTGGCCCAATCAGGTGATTTGCGCAGCACGGGCATTCTTAAAACGATCCATCGGAAAACCCATATCTGAATCAGTATAACCGATATCGATACAATAATTTCCCAGATTGTAGGTACATATCTTATGGGGGCATCAATATTGTAGGCGATCAGGGAGGTGTTCATTCGGTTCAGAATAATACCAACCAGTGTGAGCACTGCAGCGATATTGATCAGTCTGATGTTTTTGAGTTTGAAGCCATAGAGGAACATAAACATGGGCACCACCACAAAAGGAATCATTTCGAGGAGATACCACCAGCCCCAGCCGGTTCCCATATATACCCAGTTTTTTTCGTGGGCGAAAATGATTACATGCATAAAGAAGTAGGAGAACATGCTTAGGGCACAGATGCCTGCCAGTCCTACTAATATTGGATCTTTGGCTTTGCGGTAGGTTTCGTCAAGCTGATAGGCAAATATCTTCCAGCAAAGGGTAACTAAAGCAATCACAAGTGCAAGTCCGCCAAAAACACTTTGAATCACAAACATCAATGGCATATATTGGTTGTACCACAAGGGGTGAACCTTGCCTTTGGCCAGCATAAAGAGGCCGCCGATACCGGCCTGGTGCAGCACCGAAAGTGTGATCCCAAACACAACGGCCACCAAAGTGATGCCTGCCAGGAATTTGTATGTTTTGCGTGCGTTAAGCCATTCGGCAACCGAAGGCGAAAACTCAAGCATAAGGCATAGGATATAGAGCATAAAATGCCATGCTACCAGGAACAGGATAGAGCTGACGCCATAATCATTTCCAATAATCACATTAAAAATATCAAGTGGGCGACCCAACTCAAGGATCAGGGCAAATGAATAGAATATATAAGCCAGCAGGCCATTTAATACAGCTACCTTTAGGATAGGGTTGTACTTTTTAAGGTGTAGCACATGGGTGATAAAAACAAGCACATAAGCTCCACCGGCCATAGCAACGCCCACAACCACGTTAAAAGCCTTCCATATACCCCAGGGCATTTCCTGTGTAAGGTTGGTAACTGAGCCCAGGCCATACATAAACCTGTAAACAATAATACCAAGGCCCAAAAGAATAATTGGCAAAGTGATGATGTTGAAAGCGGTGAAAATTTTTGTTTTAGGCTTCAGTTCGTTTATAAAGAACTTCCAGGTATTATTGCCTTTGTTGTCTGCGTATTGAATTGCTGTGGTCTGGTTCAAAGTTCTTCCTCCTCAGTGTTTTGGGTACGTACTTTTGTGGCTTCATACAGTCCGAGCAAAAAAGCGGGGAGCAATAAATCAACTGGCGCAATGGATGATACAAATCCTTTGGTAAGGGTTGGGTAGGATTTCAGTTGGATTTTGTTGTTAAAACCAATCTGTTCAACAGGAACAGGTGAAATTACCAACCAGCTTGTTCCGCCAGCTTCTTTTTCGCCATAAATGTGAGGATGATAAGTATCAGGGTTTTCGAGCATGCGCTTGCGGGCTTCATCAAGCAATTCGCGACGTGTGCCAAACATCAAAGCATCGTATGGGCAATCGTTAACACAGGCTGGTCTTTCGCTATCTGCCCACTTGTGGTAGCACATATTGCACTTCACAATGCGTGGGTTGTTGTTGTCGTATTCAGCCTTGGGTATTTCGAAGGGGCATGAGATCATGCAGAAACGGCATCCCATACATTTGTCTTCGCGCCACACTACCGGGCCTTCTTTGGTTTTATATAATGCTTGCGTCAGGCAGGCAGTAAAACATGCCGGTTCGTTGCAATGCATGCACTGTTTCTTGCTGTATCCCTCGCTGCCATCGGGCAAATTGTACCAGTTCACCACGGTTCGTTTGGTTGGGTCCAAACTTCTCTTAATATCAGTGCTGGGCCCGTCCTCAGGGAATTCCATATTGTGCGAGTCAGCACATGCAAACTCACAGGTTTGACATCCAACACATCTGCTGGCATCATAAAGTACTCCCATCAACTCAACACCATCGTCGCTTGCCGGAGCTGCTTCGAGGCTTTTGCCAAAGGCCAGTGCCGCACCCGCTACACCCCAGAACTTAAAAAATGTTCTTCTATTTAAGCTCATTCTTGATTTTGATTTAGTTCAGTTTTTAGATCCTTACTTAATGGTGTCAATGAAGTTTGTTTGAAACTCTTCCCACACCTCTGGCTCGGCGTTTTCAAGCAAATGGCTTTTCAATGCACCGCCATCCTGCATAACAGGGACAAGTTTATTTACAGCATAAGCATTGGCCAAAACATCTTTCAGTCGTGAAAATTCTTTTTTCATCCAGTTGGCTGTTTGGTCGGCCATCAACATAAACTGTGTTTCCCTGAACCAGTTAACCGGTTCAATATGATAAACCCAACCTTCAGCATAAGGCGCTGAGTTGAGCAAAGAGGGCTGGTTAATCAGTTTCTCATTGGAGGCTTTTACGATCCCGGAAACAGGTGAATAGATGTTCAGGCGCTTTCCATCCTGGACAAGGGTGAGCAAGTGGTCACCTTTTCTAACAGAGTCACCTGTCTGTTTCATCTCTATACGACTGGGAGTTCCGGTAATGTTTTGCAGGAAATCGTTGATCCCAACTTCTACTTTTCCATTTCTGTTCATAAACGCCCAGGTATGTGTTTTGTCGAAATAAATCCCTTTGGGGATTCTGACGGTTTGTTCATCAAAAACCTCTTGTAACTGAGAGTTAGATTCGAGAACTGTTTTTTTTTTGCTATTCATGTACTGAATTGTAATATCTACTCCTATTACTATGAGTACGATTGCTGCTAAAATTAGTGCTTCCATTTTTTTAAGTTTAAGGGGTTATTTCTCTTTTGTTTTGCTCGCACTCTATTTCAATTGCCGTGCCAAAACTTATATATAACTGTAATACAGTAATATAGGAGATTTTGTGATCAATTCTTCAACAGCCTTATGTTTATATATTCAACACTAAATTTTAAGAAATGGCATAAGAAGCTAAATAACAGCTTGTTATTATGTGTGTTGATATTTTATGCACGTGTTGTTAAATTCAACACATAAGATATAAGTTTGATTTCTCAGGACGAAAAGGACTAGAGAACATCAATTAAAAACCGGCTAAGTATCTCTTCTTGAGCGTTCCAAAACATTAGTACAATTGAAAATGGCAATCTGAACAAAAAGTTGTTTGCCAGGCGTCACCAATCTCAATGGGATGTTTGAATTCCAGTGATTCAAATGTGCCTGAATATTCCATATTTCCGGGTTCGCCCTGTGCCAGGATATTATGGCAGGTGGTGCATTCGCGGGTAATTACTTTGCCTGCCTCTGTAATGTGCCGGTCGCTATGGCAGCGATAGCAACCATTTGTTTCAAGATGACCAAGATGATTGGGATATTGGTTCCACTTCACTTTCATTTCGGGGAAAATATTACGGCGATATCCCATCTGTATTGCCAGGATGGCCCATTCAATCTCATCTTTGTGGGATTCAAGCATATAATCATACATTGATTCGTAATACTCTGTCACCTTTACACTGATTGCTATGAATGCGCTGTCTCTGCTAGGGTAATCCTGCCCGAGTATTTCCATTGCCAGGTATTTAATATCAGGCAGTTCCCTCGAAATTTCTCCAGCCGTGATGGCATCATCAATAAAATTCTGTGGAACCTGGTAATTGTGTGAAGGACGATTATGACAATCTATACAGTCCATTGTTTTCAGCCCATTCTCACTAAAATTGCTATTGTTGAATTGATATTCAGAGTCCTTGTATATCTGAACTTCCCCGGTTTTAAGGTTCGTATAGCGAACCCAGGGAATAATATTGGGGTCATCAGGATCGGTTTGGTATTCAATATGTACATCGGGATTGATGTGCCAGTGAATACCTTCCTGTAAACCCAAAGCGCTATATGTAGCGCTGGTTTTCATCATCAGGTTGATATCCCATTCCGTATTATCATAGTCCGAAAGATAGGATCGTTTCAGACGAAGCATGGGTTCATAAAACTTTTCAGTCCAATGGCATTCTTCACAGGTTTCTCTCGCCGGGCGAAGGTTATGCAATGGTGTTGGAATAGGCCGGGGATATTTATCAAACATAACTGAATAAATCTGGTACAATCCTGATAGTTTGCTTTTAACATACCAATCTGCACCTGATCCCACATGGCATTCTACACACTTTACCCTTTCGTGCGAAGATTCATGGTAGGCTACATATTCAGGTTCCATAACCTTATGACAAACTGTACCACAAAACTCCACCGATTCGGTGTAATGAAATGCCTCATAACTTCCTATTCCGGTCAGCATTAAGAACACAAGTGTGCCGGTAATAAAAACAATGGTTGCATTACGAACCGTTGACGAATTAAAATCAATAACCGGCCATTTTAGGGCCGTCTGTTGAGAGTGGCTCTTCAGTTGTTTACGGTGTGTGATCCACATTCCTGTTGGAATAAGTACCAAACCGATGACAAGGAAAACAGGTAAAATTATCCAGATGAATATGCCCAGGTACGAACTTCCTGCATCAAACACCATGGAAATAAAAAACAGGAAGGCAATAGTTACTATGCTGATTACTGCCAGTGAGGCGCCTGCAATCGAAGTCCAGTTTCGTACAGATGATGGAAGTTTCATGATTTACAATCTTTTAATGTTGAAAGATATAATCAAGTCTATAAAAAAAGAGGTTGCCTGTACTAAGTCAGGCAACCTCTCAAAAATATCAGTTAATGCTCTCTGATTAAGATGGCATGACTTAATTTAACGATTCGAGTGTGTTAACAAGTAAAGCCTTTGTGAACCGGTAGTTATGCGCACCATAACTATGATCGCCATAAACAAATTTGTAATTCATTACAGCAGCGGCTTCCATCTGAGTCATCGTGAGTGGAACAGGCACCAGTTCAGCATCATTCAGCAGTCCATTCTCCTGCAATTTCTCTTTCAACTGTGTGAGCAATCCCTGGATTTCAGTGCGATTGGGATTGATCATAGCGGTAACGTCAGCGGCAGAATTATGGCAACCTGATTCCAGGCATCCTGTGTATTGATAAGATGTGCCTCCGGAAGCTGTGGTATAGTGTACATTCATTTGGTGTCCGCCGCCAAATGTGCCGGTTGCCGGTCCCATATGGCAAGTTACACAACCATTTGTTACAAGATTGGTATGAGCTGAATTCAGGTATGCCATGCTTCCAGGTATCTGGTAAGGGCCCTTGCCTGCCAGCATATTGGACTGTGGGCCATAATGCGGGCCATAACGGGCATTGGTAATGGTAACATCATCTCCCCCGGCTACCGGATATGGGCTAACCGAACGTGCCTGATGGCAATTTGCACACAAATTGGAGCTACCATAATCGTAGGTTGCATCGCCCACGATCAAATCAACAGCAGTGGATGTTCGCAATGAATAATCTTCAAATGTATAAGATTCGTGAATAGGATGGCAGGTGCGACAATTGATCGGTGTTGGATCATTGATTACACCCAAAGTACCATCGGCCAGATAGTTCCTGAAACCCATGCTCGTATGACAATGGGAACAGCCTTCAGTGTTGCGTGTAATATTGGCCCCCTGTGCATGCACAGAGTTGGAGTACTGCTGGATCTTAGCAAGCAGATGCTCTGCAAAATTATGGCACGAACTACAGCTTTCTGCTCCATCCTTGCCATCAATTCCATCAAGTCCGGGTTTACCTTCCGGGCCTTCTTTCGTACAACTGGTGATAAACATATTCCCTAATACGAATACCACGATGGTTGCAATTGTTAAGAATGTGAATTTAATTTTCATAATAGTTGTTGTTTTGTTGTTATTTGCTTTCCTGACTTTCCTGATTATTATTCTCCACGCTTTCATGTTCTTCATGATGAGTTTCATGTTCTTCATGATAGCCATATAAAATACTTTTCAAATTGGTAATGGTACTTGGACCAATGGTAATGACATAAAGATGAATGATGAGGAAAATAGAAATAAAGAAACCTGCTATTGAATGCACCAGACTGGTAAGCATGATGCCGCTGTAGCCAAATACATTCAAAACGATAGTTTCCGGATAAATCAACGCCCAACCGGTGATAAAGGTTACAGGAATGATGGCATGCATCGTCACGTTGTAGGTAATAAGCTGGATAGGATTAAATTTCTGCTTTTCAGTAACCTTAAACGGACTGGTTTCGCCTCTGAAAATTCCAAATAAATAATACTTCAATTGTCTTACAAATGAAGTCAGCAACCCTTCGGTTTTAACTATGTAATAGCGGCCAATTGATGTGAATAAAACACCCACAAGAAAAATAAAGTAGGATGCAGTTAGATAGACTCCCGCAACGTTGTGATAGCTAACCGCAAGATCGAATCTAATGAGCGGATAAGCCGGATCCGAATACTGCATGCTTAATCCTGTGGTGATAAGCACAATCATGAGCAGGGCATTCACATGATGCCATATCCTGAGCCATAGGGGATAAAGGTAAAGTCTCTTAGGATTTCCCATGTTTCCTCCTGTAATTTATGTACCTGAGGGTAGCATGAATGGCAATTCCCAGCAACACCAATCCAAAAATAACTGCGCTGATCACATTGAAGTAGTAATTACGGTTCGCACCAATTATATATGCTTCACTGGTGATTGAAGGATTGAAAAACCCATATTTACTTCTCCGCTCCTGAATCTGGTGCTTGTAGAGCGAAGCCATAAGTATGGAGTTGGTGGAGTGGCAATCCACACAATTTCGAACAGCCTGATCGGCAGGCAGAACATGATGTGCCACCAGTATGTCCTTGTGCGTTGATGCATGACAGTCAATGCACCTCACCTTACGAAAATGCAGGCTTTGGTTAGGCAACCAATCGTGCTTTGAAAGCATATTGGTAAGTTGCCTTTCAATCAACACATCATAATGGCTGATATCGCCATGACAATCCAGGCACATGGAATTGTTGTAGGCTACAATATCAGTAATAGCTCCCCCAAGGCGGGCGGTATTTTTATAGGTATGCGGATTATGACAACTCCAGCAACTAAAGTTTTCGATGAAATGATCGCCGTGTACGCTGAGCTGAAACTCCTCTTCGATAGTTTGGAAGTTAAAATCTGCATATTGCTCATCAGAACCATGGCAATCAATGCAGGCATATTTAAATTCAAACTTTACATCAATAGGGTGCGGGTGTATCTCATAATCCATTGAATGGCAATCAGTGCAGGCAAAACTGCCATGTGTGGCATTTGTATATTCCCAGGCATCTATCCTTATTTCATCATAAATCTTCATTGATACTTCGTCTCCGGTAACGGGATCAACCAGGGTATATCTCATTTCACCGTGGCACTCAAGACATTTTTGTGTATCTGGATCCAGATTTGGTTCGGTTCCTTCAGTAGCCCGCACACCCGAAAGCAACCATGCAACCATTACCGGGGCTAAAAGAAAGAGCCACCTGGTAAGTGATCGGATAGTGCTTCTTGAGAATGCTGACATCATTGCTGAGTGAGTATAGTTGATAAAGTAAATCCGGAAAGAAACAAGCCTATAGTTTCTTTCCGGGTATAGACGTTATTTCTTCATACTGCGTATGTAGTTCACAACAGCCCATCTTTCTTCTTCATCGGTAATTTTGCTTTCAAAATTGGGCATTTCATCCCGGCCTATGAACGACATGTAATAAATGTCTCCATCGGTATGTTTCTGAAATGTTGCATCAGAAAAATCGCCAGGAAAGGTTTTCAGGTTTTTTGTCATCGGGCCATCACCCAGTCCGGTATTGCCATGGCATGAGCGGCAATGCCTGCTGTACGTAGCGCGCCCAAGCTTTTCGAGTGAGGCATCTCCTTTATGAGGATTTACCTTTTCTTTGTATTCCTTGGGAATTTCCCAGGGACCACCAATTTTCTGATCCTGTGGTAATATAAATGCCATCATGGCAAAAGCCCCTATGGCAATTATGGTAAGGCTAAAAATTCTCTTTTTCATTTTTCGATCGTTTTAAATTTAACATTAATTGAATTTATTAAAAACTCCACATACGGGTTATTGAAAACCCAATCATCAAATCACCCTTTGTCCAGTCGTTTTGATTATACAACATGCTGTGCTGTGAGATCATAGCATCGGTAGAGGAAAGATAAATATGGAAAGCGTGTGTACTGGTCCTTATTTCCCAACCAATACCCAGGTTTGGTTTGGCAGGGTTCAGAAAATCACGATGTTCGGCAATTCCTTGTATCTGCAATGGGATATCATACTGAAACAGAATGGACGACTGTGGTGAAAAATTAGCACGTCCATTAAAACCAACGGATACTTTATCGTGGTCAATACCAGGTTCAGTAATATTATAATGAGTAAAACTTGCATTGGCCTGCACTGATAGCCATTCATTGAACTTGCGCCCAACAATGAGTTGTGTAAAATAGGAGAACCGGTTCGAAAATTTATAGTTCTTTCCAAATGCTTCATCATTGCGCCCATCAATGGCCATATTGGCAAAAACACCAACTGCAACCGGAACAGTGTTCTGTCGGGTTTGTTCCAGTATAGTGTATTTGACCGAGAAATCGCTGTACATTCTTACACGGCTTAGTCCGTAGGCAACCTGTAAATTTTTCAGGGGAACATAATTCAACGCCATACGAATATTTGCACCAGGCGCATAAAGTCCGAACAGGTCAGAAAAGCCGTTATCAATTTGACCAAACTTATGCTGGATATGGTATTCCAGGGTTTTAACCGATGGAATGGCAGTGGTTTGGTTATCAATTAAAATCCCACTGTTAAAAGGAGCTCTAACAGGCCTGTCCTTTTCCTTTTCTTCCTGTGCAAAAAGGCAAATCCCAATAATTAATGAAATGCTGATGAGAATACTTCTTTTCATTTGCGTGTGCTTTTTATATTAATTATTCTCTGCACCTTGTTTAATCCAGGTTAGAACCAGCGCGGCCTGCGCAAGATTATACCTTGCGGGATGAGCTGATGAAGGGCCGGGAACTGTATAAATCTTGCTTGATTCCGGATCAGACAGATTAACACGGTCTGGTACAATTGAATTATATGCATTTGCAGCCGTCAGGTCAGGAGCGGTAGCCCCAAGCTTGTGGCAGCCAGTACAACTGTTGCTTTCAAAGATGGGTAGAATACTTTCTGAAAACTTGACAGTCACATTTGGATCAGGCTGATCAATTTCAATAAATTCATACTCGCAGGAACCCAAGGCAAGCAGTAAAACCAGCAGTATAAAC
This sequence comes from Bacteroidales bacterium, assembly GCA_014860575.1. Taxonomy (NCBI): domain Bacteria; kingdom Pseudomonadati; phylum Bacteroidota; class Bacteroidia; order Bacteroidales; species Bacteroidales bacterium. Next base: position 31,073 of record JACZJK010000019.1, on the reverse strand, counting down.
GCTGATGATACAAAATGTTTAATGTCTGAACGATTCATAATCCCAATGGTTTACATTACGCTACAAAAGAACTAATTATCCACATATTAGGCACATTTTTGCGATTGATAGATGCAGTTAATTGCATTGATACATTACACGATAATATTGATTTAAATCAATGAAAGCGAACATACAAAACAATTTTTCGTTAATATTGCATTTATTGATTATTAGCTTTCTTAAGTTTCTGTATCTATGGGTAAGTTAATTAGCACAAATTGCATGGCCTGCCGAAGCCGGTCTGATGTTTTCAATGCCCTGGGGGTTGAAGAGATCCAGAGAGTAGATTGTCAACGCGTTAGCATTCACTATAATCCAGGTGAGATAATCTTTAAACAGGGAACACCCTGCAACAATTTTATTTGTATAACCTCTGGTCTTGTTAAGCTTTACATTGAGCACGAAAACAGTCATAATGTGATTCTGGGTCTGATAAGGCCAATCAACTATATTTTCGAACCCGGAGCTTTTGTTGACCAGCGGCACCATTTCACTGCCGTAGCTAGTGAAGAAACTTCGGCCTGTCTAATTGATGCAAGCATCATGCAGGAACTAATGAGGTCAAACCCGGAATTTGCAACTGAGTACATCAACAAAGTCAGTATTCAGGCAATTGACCTTTTAAAAAAAATATCAAGTTATTCACAAAAGCATGTTTTTGGCCGAATGGCCGATATGCTGATTTATCTCCAGGCAAATATCTACAAAGACAATCCTTTTGATCTCACCATCTCCCGTCAGGACCTCGCCGATCTTTCAGGAATGACAAAGGAAAGCGCCATCAGGGTTATGAAAAAATTCAAAGACGAAAACATAATAACCCTCGAAGGTAACCGTCTCGAAATCCTGAGCCTGGCTAAGCTGGAAGCTATCAGCAAGAATGGCTGATTGTGTGTGATACAGTGATACAATGACTTGTCCGCCGAAAGCACGGGCTAGTGGGTTTGATAGCGGATGCAGTAATACAGTTGTAATACAATGGTCAAACAGTTGTCAAACAGTTGTTGGACTTTGACCTTCATTGTTGATTCTATCAAGGGAAACAATAATTTATAAGACAATAATTTTGTCGGTATAAACTTTCTTTTCGCCCATCATTCTAACAAGGTATATTCCTGGCTGGGGTTTGAAACCAAAGCGGTGCAGCCCTTTTGAAGGAGCATTAAACCGGCTGATAAAGCGGCCACTAGCGTCAAACAACTGAACGGATATGTTTTCGTTCCATGGGTTAAAAACATGCAAAATGGAATTGTTGTAATAAACCGAAGCTTTTACCAGGGAATGAATGTCCGTACCAACTGTCATGAAGTGCAGAAGGAATCGGTCTTGTGGGTCGCCTGGTTCGGCACTGAAATGATAACTGCTGTATTGCGAAAGATCATGCAGGATTCCGCTATGAAGGTCTTCGAGGGTTACTTCTTCAAAAAATCCTGTCCCTGATGATGAAATGGTGTAGAAAGCATTCGCACCGGCCCTGAACCCAAGCGGTACAACCGGATGTTCGCTGATACTTGTAAGAAAATTGATGCTCCAGTTTTCGCTATATTTTTTTGAATACAATCCAGGGGCTTCCTGATACATGCTGAACATTTTCTGGGCTCCGCCGCGGTCGGTTTGGTGGCCGAACTCAATTATTATTTCATCACTATAGCGGTTAACATCGCTGTTTACGGCAAGTTGAAGAACATCAGGGGTTTCTTTATGCGATTTCAACCATTCCTGATTTGTATGTAAGCGCACATTGTTGTCCATTGTCATGGAAGACCCATGATTTTCGGCCCTTACCCAGAATGCCTGCATGGGTGGTATATAGCGGCTAACCCCATTATGAAAATAATCGGAAATGGAAGCGCTGTTGTGAGCGCCGTAATTTCCAACTACGTCATTCCAAACCCACATGTTATAGCCCGCAGGGTTGGATGTTGAGTCGGGAGTTTGAAGGTTGTCTCGTCCGCCCCATCCACTTTCTGCTTTCCAGTCAATGGATGATGGATAAGGATTGCCCAACAGGTTAAAACCTTCATACGCATCATTGGGATGAGCAAGACGCTGCAGGTTAAAACTGACCTGTCCCTGGTTCATGTGCCCCATGAAAGTTTTTGTTTGTGGCGATGCTCTATCACCATTATAAGGATATGCCGTCATGTAACCTTTGCCGATATTAAAAGTACTTACGGGATTGTTCACATCACCCCAGGTTGGCCAAACGATCGTGTTACTATAATTTACCCATGTTTGAGCAGGCTCGTGCCAGGCATAAAAACCGCCATCGTCAAATCCAGCTTCAATGTTTTGCGCAGATACCGGGGACGATAGCATGTGCCAGGCCCATTCATCTCCTATAAATTCCTGCTCAATGCTTGCTGCAACCTCCGGGCTTTGATGTAAAAGCGATGCTCCGGGCTTCAATATAAAACCTGATTCACCATTTTCATTCGTAAAAATCCCCGTGATCGTAACATATTTGCATCCGAAAATACATTCCCCTAAAATGACTTTGCTTCCGGCTATAATAGTTACATCTTTAAAAGTAGTAGTTTCCGGACCATTGATTTCTTGTCCTGGGTTTGAAACAAACCTAATCTCACCCCCAACTTCAAGACCATCATTGTAATTAATCCAGTTGCCTTTGAGTTTGATTACACCGTTCAAATTTAAATCACCGGACGATCTGTTGATTAAATCACCCGTTACCGAAAGGAAGGCATTTTCCGGAACAACGATTGTTGCATTGTTTGATAAAACCTGTGAATAAACTTTTGTAAAACATGCACTGAAAACAAAAATCAGTATAAAAATGTAATTAATTTCACATTTCGTTCTCATGGCCAATAAGTATTATGATGGGTTAATTGTTCGGCATGCAAACATAAATTATTTTCTATATCTCAACGAAATAAGTGAATGTATTTAAATTTATATTCTATTCCGATCGGAGTGAATGCATACATGCAAGCAGAGTTTTATTTTACACAAAAACAATAAGAGGTTGTAAAGAAGCAAAGCTTTGTCGAACCATTTCCAGCATTTCGTAAAAAGTCTTAACACATCTGATGTAAAGAATGTAAAATTATCAGGCATAAAAGAAAAAGAATAATTTAACCCTTATTCATGATTCTAGTCTACAAATGTTTGGCAATTGGCTCCTGGTCCCTAATACCGCGTTAGGGTAAGTTATTAGTTCGAATAAAAGTATCTAAACTTTGCTGTTTCAGCACATTTTAATACTTTTGCAGCCCTTTTCGGTTTATTCATTCATCTCTAACCCTATATAACAATGAAGGTATATAAAACCAATGAAGTAAGAAATGTCGCCCTTATCGGGAGCGCCAAGTCGGGAAAAACCACACTCTCGGAATCCATGCTTTTCCATGGTGGCCTGATTAACCGCCGCGGTTCGGTTGACGATAAAAACACTGTTTCAGATTATCGGGAAATTGAACTGGAGCGCCAGAACTCAGTTTCTTCAACTGTGCTCTACACAGAGTATAAAGGTCACAAAATAAATCTGATTGATAATCCTGGTTTCGACGATTTTGTTGGAGAAGTTGTAGCAGCCCTGCGTGTTTGTGATTCGGCCATCATGCTTGTAAACGGACAAAATGGAATTGAAGTCGGAACCGAAATTCATTGGAGACATACCGTTAAAAATAATACCCCTGTTGTATTTGCAATCAATCACCTTGAACACGAGAAATCAAATTTTGACGAAACATTGCGCCAGCTCAAACAGCAATTTGGCAACAGTGTTACAGTACTTCAATATCCCGTAAATGAAGGCCTCAGTTTCGACTCCATCATTGACCTGATGAAGATGAAGATGATAAAGTACAGCGATAGCGGAAAAGCAGAAGTACTCGATATTCCAGCTTCAGAAAAAGATAAAGCAGAAGAACTGCAGGCTGCACTGATTGAAAGCGCTGCCGAAAACGATGAAGCTTTGATGGAAGTCTTTTTCGAAAACGGAACACTCACAGAAGCTGAAATCCAGAAAGGATTAAAACTTGGTATTACCAACCGCGGTCTGTTCCCGGTGTTGTGCGTGGCTGCCAAACCATTCAAGGGCATTGACCTGCTCATGGATTTCATTGTTACTACTTTGCCTGCCCCTAATGAAGTTCCAGCTGTAAAAACCATTGGTGGCAAGGAGCTGAAATGCAACCCTGCCGACGCCCCTACTGCCTTTATTTTCAAAACATCCATTGAGCCACACCTTGGCGAGGTTTCTTACTTTAAGGTTTATGGCGGCGAGATTTCAGAAGGTTCGGACATGGTTAACGGGAAATCGGGCAACAAGGAAAGGCTCACACAGTTATTTGTCGTGGCCGGTAAGAACCGCGAGAAAGTTGAAAAAATTGTAGCCGGCGATATAGGCGCTGCCATCAAATTAAAAAGTGTTCGTACGAACCAAACCCTCAATTCCCCTAAGAATTCTGACGATCTTGTTGAACCAATTGTGTATCCCGAACCAAAAATCAGGATGGCAATGAAGGCAAAGGCTTCAACTGACGACGAAAAGCTGGGAACCATTCTCAATGAGATGCATAAGGTTGATCCTACGCTTATTGCTCAGCAATCAAAAGAACTGAGGCAATTGATCATCGAAGGCCAGGGCGAATTACATTTAAACATTGCAAAATGGCATATCGAAACCATTGATAAAATTCCAATTGATTTTATTGCCCCCAAAATTGCCTACCGCGAAACCATTACCAAACAGGCTAAATCCATGTACCGTCACAAGAAGCAATCAGGTGGTGCCGGTCAGTTTGGCGAGGTACATATGCTTATCCAACCTTACACCGAGGATATGCAAAAACCAACCGAATTCCCGGTTCGTGGTACCGAAGAACATGAACTTCCGTGGGGTGGTAAGCTGATATTCAACAACTGTATTGTTGGTGGAGCCATTGATACCCGTTTTATGCCTGCTATCCTGAAAGGGATCATGGAAAAAATTGAACAAGGCCCGCTCACCGGCTCTTATGCCCGCGATATTTCCGTTTACATTTATGACGGCAAAATGCACCCGGTTGACTCGAATGAAATTTCCTTTAAACTTGCCGGACGAAATGCTTTCAGGGAAGCTTTTAAAAATGCAGGTCCAAAAATTCTTGAACCTATTTACGATGTAGAAGTAATGGTTCCGGAAGAAAAAATGGGTGATGTAATGACCGATCTTCAGGGACGACGCGCCGTGATCATGGGCATGGAAAGTGAAGGAAACTACCAGAAAATAAAAGCCCGTGTTCCACTGGCTGAAATGAACCGCTATTCAACATCGTTAAGTTCAATTACAAGTGGCCGTGCCACCTACGGACTTAAGTTTGCCGAGTACCAACAGGTACCGCCCGATGTTCAAACCGCGCTGCTCAAAGCTTACGAAGAACAGGAAGGCGACGAGGATTAGAAAACTCAAAATATTTCTAATAATGAAGGGCTGGCAGATTTATAACTCTGCCAGCCCTTTTTCATCATCAAAAGTCCGCCACTATAGATGTGGCTTTGCATCAGCTATATCCATCTTGCCCAAGCCCAGAGTATTCTGCGAACCAAGCAGAAAGTCATCTGCAATTCTTTTCAATTTAACTATAAGCGATGCCGTATCAATAGGATACATCAACCAGTCAACATTTACCAATGATTGGAAGGGAAAGGTGACTAACCTTTCTTCAACATCAATTTCATTAATGACTGCTTTTTGTTTAGCATGATAGAACACCTCATTCTATTTGAATGAGTAATTTGATGCGATATAGATGATATCGAAGACATCCTTCGGTTCGTCCCTGCCAATAATTGCTGTGATTTTATTGGTCAGGATGTTTAAAGGATCATCTACCAGGCCAAAATAAATATCAGTGGGGTTCCTAGCCCTGTAAGCTACTTCATTCACAAACTCAATCTTAAGACTCGTTGATTCTGAATGCGTGAAAACACGGACAAAATCATCAGTAAAAAGCGAATCATTAAGATTTACATCAAATGCTTTAACAATTTCCGTCTTGATTAAGCTGATGTACTGATTGAAATTGGGATCGGAATTAACAAAGAAATCAAGGTCTTCACTAAATCTGTGGTTCAGATAGAATCATCCCAAAGCGGTTCCACCAGTAAGGTAAAAAGGCAATTGTAGCGTTCTCCACCAACTAAGAAATTTATCCTGCTGTTGGTAAAGTTTCCTGTAATCGTTTTTTAATGAATTCATACTGTTTTCTCAAAGAGGGCATTCTTAGACTTGAGATTAACTCGTCAGTTAACAACAGGCTGATATCGCCGGGTTCGAAAAGTTGAATGATCGTAAACCAAGGGTAAGTTTCCAATGCTTTCTTAAAAATTGTCTGACGATTGTAGTGGCCAGCCATTTCCTTTTCACCTTTTATCACCAATGCAATTTCCTCAGGGCTGATATTATAGTCCCAGGATAATTGCCTGTAAAGCACTTGATTATTGGTGTCGCACACGAATGTTAGGATTAATAGCAAACAAAGATACTCAATAGTTTTTTTGAATATTTTGATTTTTATATGAGGACATTAATCTTAGTACATCAAATCCAGCAACTCCTCCATTTGTCCGTGAGTAAATTTCTGATGGTTTCCCTGAACCTTGTTGTATTTCATTGATTCAAGGATTTCCTGCTTTTTATCTGAACCTATGCCTGCATCAGCCAGGCTTACCGGGCAGCCAATGCTGCTGAAGAACTTTTCAAACGCTGCAATGGCTTCATCGGCGTTTTGTGTTCCGAATACAGATTTTCCGAGATGTGCTATTTCTGCTTCAAGCTCATTTTTATTAAACTTCATCCAGGCCGGGTAAACGATGGTAAGACTTGCGCCATGAGGAACGTCGTAAAGCAGCGAAAACACATGGCCAACGCTGTGCACGCCCCAATCGCCCATGCCCTTACCAAATGAAGTCAAGCCATTTAAAGCCGCAGTGGCGGCATACATGATTGCGGCGCGGTTTTCATAATTATCCGGCTCAGCCAATACCTTGGGTGCGATCTCAACGGCATCTGAAATGATTGAAAATATGAAGCGGTCGGTAAGTGTTGCTTTGCCTTTACCAAAGTAATTCTCAAGGCAATGGGCAATCAGATCGGCAATCCCATAAGCAGTATAATCAGCGGGAACGGAAATGGTGTAAGCCGGATCGAGGAATGAATGTGCCGGATACATGAGCTTGTGGCCATAACCCAATTTACGGCCTTCAGCATTGTTTTGAACCACGGCAAACATATTCATTTCAGTGCCGGTGGCTGCAAGCGTAAGCACGGCAATCAGCGGCACGGCTTTTTGCGGCTTGGCTTTTCCGGCTAAAAAATCCCATGCGCTGTGCTGCACCGGAATAGCAATGCCGATCACCTTGGCCGAATCAATCACGCTGCCCCCGCCTACGGCCACAATCACATCCACATTGTTTTCACGGCCAAGTTTTGCTGCGGCATCCACATCTTCGACAATGGGGTTTGATTTGATGCCGAAGTATTCGAAAACCTCTGCGCCGGCTGCATTCAGCTGCTCCATTACCTGATCATATATCCCGTTGTTTTTAATGGAATTTTTACCATAAACAAGCAATACCTTTTTGCCATAAGCTTTGAGAGTATCTGGCAGCTTAAGTATTACATCCTTGCCGAAATGCAGAGTTGTGGGGTTGAAGATTGTGAAGTTTTCCATTGTTATATTCCTTTGTTACGCTTGAATTTTTCAGGCTAAATCGCCGTCCGCATCGCCTCCACCGGATCTAATCTTGAAGCCGACCAGGCAGGGATAAAACCGGAAAGCAGGCCAATAATCGCCGATACAAAAACACCCAGGAAGATATTGCTGGCTGTAAGCACCAGCTCCATATCAAGGGCATACGAAAACACAAGGGTTCCTATAAAAATGATAATCAAACCGATGATGCCACCAAAAACCGAAAGGAAAATGGCTTCGAACAAAAACTGGAAAAGCACCACAAAGTTTTTGGCTCCCACCGATTTTTGAATGCCGATAATACCGGTCCGCTCCTTTACAGAAACAAACATGATATTGGCGATCCCAAAGCCGCCCACCAGTAGCGAAAATCCGCCAATGATCCAGCCCACCACGGAAATTACATTGAAAAGCGCATCAAAACCCTGGGTAATCAGGCTGGTTTCATTGATTGAGAAATCGTCTTCTGCCGCCGGTTTAAGCCGCCTTACCGAGCGCATTACACCGGTCAGTTCATCCTTCATTTCCTCGTTCGAAACATTGGGCATGGCTTTCACCACAATGGTGGTACCGACATTATTGCTGTTAAGATCAATAAAACTGCGTGCAAAATTCACCGGCACTATCACCTGGTTATCGGATGAACCGCCGAATGTATTCTGACCCTGGCGCTTTAGCACGCCAATCACTTCCAGTTTGCGGCCCCAGACCATCACCTGCCGGCCCACAGGTTCGAGCTCACCAAACAGGTTTTTGCGGATATCATCACCAATGATGGCAACATTGCGGCCTGATGCTGACTCACCATGCGTAAAATAACGCCCGTTTACAATTTCAACAGGGAATACCGCATCATAGTCGTGCGACACACCCACAATGCTTGCACCCTCCATGGTGCTGGCCAGGTAACTGACTTCACGCGTTGCACCTACAAAAAAAGCTGCCGCCTCGGTAGTCTGGCTGCGCCTTACAAGCTCATCCAGTTCATGAATTTTAGGTTCGGGCCTGCGCATGTATTTCCACCAGGGATAATCGCGGCCACCCATCGCCCAGGGCCACTTTTGCACAAAAACTACATTGCTGCCCAATGATTCTACGCTGGTTCGTATGGTTCGCTCAATGGAATCAAAAACTGTGAAAACCGAAATAATGCAGAAAATGCCAATGGTGATACCCAGCAGCGTAAGTAGCGTGCGGGTTTTATTCACAACAATGGCCTGGATCGCAAATATAAAACTCTCGCCTATTAACTTAAAAAAGAGCATGATCAGTTGATGTGTGGGTTAAAACAATTTCTTGCTGTTAAAGAAAAAGTAAAAATACTATAAAAAATCACATCCGGCTTAGGGCTTGCACTGCATATTTTAATAAACTTGCAATCGGTTTCCAGAACCAGAAAACCCCAATAAAACCTCAACTTTCATTAATCATTTATCCATTTTCAAATACCATTCATGAAAAAAATAAAATCAGCGTTAATCTCAGTGTATTATAAAGATGGTTTGAAGCCTGTTGTTGAAAGACTAAACGAACTGGGTGTTAAAATCTTTTCTACCGGAGGCACACAGCAATTTCTTGAAGAATGTGGCGTAACAGTCACCGGCATTGATGAGCTAACCGGTTACCCTTCTATTCTTGGCGGGCGGGTCAAAACCCTGCACCCAAAAGTGTTTGGCGGCATACTTGCCCGGCGCAGCCATGAATCAGACCTGCAACAACTTGCTGAATATGCAATCCCGGAACTTGACCTGGTGATTGTTGACCTATACCCTTTTGAGGAAACACTTCGCCACACAGGCGATGAAAAAGAGATCATTGAAAAAATTGATATTGGGGGTATTTCGTTGATCCGCGCTGCCGCAAAGAATTTCAACGATGTGCTCATTGTTCCGAGCCGCGGGCTTTACAGCAATTTGCTTGCTTTGCTGGAAGAAAAGAACGGGGAAAGCTCCCTGGAAGACCGCCGCCATTTTGCTGCCCTTGCTTTCAATGTGAGTTCGCACTATGATACAGCCATTTTCAATTATTTCAATGCAGATAAGGGTGTTGATGCATTCAAGCTTAGCGTTCAGACAAAAAACATTATGCGCTATGGTGAGAACCCTCACCAACAAGGCATCTTTTACGGGCAACTGGATGAAGTGTTCACACAGCTTCACGGCAAAGCCATTTCCTACAACAACCTTGTTGACCTTGATGCTGCCATAGCTTTGATCCAGGAATTTACAGAACCCACTTTTGCGATCCTTAAACATACCAATGCCTGTGGAGTTGCAACAAGAGAAACGCTGTTAGAAGCATGGAATGACGCATTGGCCGGCGACCAAATCTCAGCTTTTGGCGGTGTGATCATCACAAACCGCGTGATTGATGAAAGCACGGCAAGGGAAATGGATCATTTGTTTTTCGAGATTGTTCTGGCGCCCGGTTTTGAAGATAATGCACTTGAAATACTCAAATCAAGGAAAAATAGAATAATTTTGCAACAGAAATCGTTTGATTTTCAAGCTGAACAGTTCAGGTCGGTAATGAATGGAGTACTTTGGCAGAACAAAGACCTGAAACAGGAAAGTCGGGAAAATTTAAAGGTTATGACTAATCGCCAGCCATCAGACGAAGAACTTGCTGATCTGCTCTGGGCCAACCATCTGGTGAAGCATACCAAATCCAACGCCATTGTGTTGGCTAAAAACCGGCAATTGCTGGGCAGCGGAACAGGCCAGACTTCGCGGGTGGACGCCTTGAAACAAGCAATAGAAAAGGCGGTTCATTTTGGGTTCGACCTCAATGGCGCGGTGATGGCTTCGGATGCGTTCTTCCCTTTCGCTGATTCGGTTGAACTGGCGTACAAGGCAGGAATTCGGGCAGTGATACAACCTGGAGGCTCGGTTCGCGACCAGGAAACAATTGATTTCTGCAATGCGAATGAAGTGGCGATGGTGTTTACGGGAATAAGGCATTTTAAGCACTAGTTGGGCAGGATGGGGAGAGTGGGAGAAGGGGAGAGCGGGAGACTCAGGGACTGAGAGAAAGGGAGAAGATGAGAAAATGAGAAGAGGGAGTGATGGAGTAATGGAAGGTTGATTGGTGAACTTTGAACCCACAACACCGAACGCCGAACCTTGAACTTTGAACTGAACAATTAGGATAACAACCAGGATAATTTTACAGAGAGACAAAACATGGGATTATTTTCATTTCTTACACGCGAAATAGCCATAGACCTTGGCACAGCCAATACAGTTATCATTTACAACGACAAGGTGGTGGTTGACGAGCCATCCATTGTAGCCATTGAGCGAAGCACCAACCGGATCATAGCTGTTGGCAAGAAAGCCCAGATGATGCATGGTAAAACCCATGATAACATCAGAACCATCAGGCCTTTACGCGATGGTGTGATCGCCGATTTTCAATCAGCCGAGCACATGCTCAGGGAAATGATCAAAATGATCAACCATAAAAAAACCTTGTTCCCTCCGGCATTGAAAATGGTAATCTGCATCCCTTCAGGTATTACAGAAGTGGAAGAACGGGCAGTGAAAGATTCCGCTGAGCAAGCCGGGGCAAAAGAAGTAAGGCTTATACACGAACCTATGGCCGCTGCAATTGGAATCGGAATTGACGTAATGGAACCCAATGGCAATATGGTAATTGATATTGGGGGTGGAACCAGCGAGATTGCCGTGATCGCATTGGGTGGGATTGTTAACAATAAATCCATACGCATTGCAGGCGATGAGTTCAATGCCGACATTGAAGAATACATGCGCAAGCAGCACAATATTGTGATCGGAGAGCGCACTTCGGAAATGATTAAAATTGAGGTGGGCGCTGCCATGACCGAAATTGAAAATCCTCCACCTGATTATGCTGTTCACGGACGCGATTTGCTCACGGGCATCCCCAAAGAAATCATTGTAAACTATGCTGAAATTGCGCATTGCCTCGATAAATCAATTTCCAAGATTGAAGCGGCTGTATTAAACGCACTGGAAATGACCCCGCCTGAATTGGCCGCCGACATCTTTAAAACCGGTATTTATCTTGCTGGTGGCGGATCATTGCTAAGAGGGCTGGATAAAAGGATTGCCGCAAAAACAAAGCTTCCCGTGCATGTTGCGGAAGATCCTTTGAGGGCTGTTGCCAGAGGAACGGGTATAGCGTTGAAGAATTTTAACAAATTCAACTTTCTTATTAAGTAGACATTGGATATGGGATTTAGCGAACAATCATGATGAATGTTTTTACAGATTGTCCCTGAAACCTGATAAAATCAATTATCACCTGCCACAACTATGCAAAATCTTTTTGCATTCCTTCTGAGATACAAGTTCTTCTTCATTTTTCTGACAATGGAGGTTGTTGCATTTTCAATGATTATCAACCACTCTTTTTACCAGCGGTATATCTTTATCAACAGCGCAAACAAATTAACGGGAACTCTGTACACCTGGAATATGGGCATCTCGGAATACTTCTCACTTAAGCAGGTAAATTTGCAACTCGCTGAAGAAAATGCGAGTTTAAGAGAAAGGCTTCAGCAATCAGAAGTTCACAGCCAGCTTGAACCATTAACATCAAACGATTCGCTTGCTCCCTTGCAGTTTGATTATATTTCAGCCAAGGTGATCAGCAATTCCACCAACAAACGTAACAATTACATTATGATTGACAAAGGCCGCAAGCAAGGGATTGGCCTTGACATGGCTGTTATATCGCCCGAAGGTGTTGTGGGTATTGTGATCAATGTTTCAGATAATTTCGCATGGCTGATGTCGGTTCTGAACAAGAACACCAAAATCAACGGGCGTTTAAAAAACAGCAACTACCAGGGCTCACTTTCGTGGGATGGGGGCAATAGCAGGTATGGTATTTTCAGGGATGTTCCATCACATGCACATCTGCAAACCGGCGATACCATTGTTACAAGCGGGTTTTCGCTGATGTTTCCAAAAGACATCATGATTGGCACCATCACGGATTATTTTATTGCCAGCGGCGACCATTTTTATACGGTCAACCTACAGTTTTCGGTTGACTTTAACCGCCTCTCTCATGTGTATGTGGTCAAAAACCTTATGAGAGCAGAACAACTTTCGATAATGAAACAGCTATGAACCTGAGCCTTCAAATACTGTTGAGATTTATCATCCTGGTTGCGTTGCAGGTGTTTATACTCAATAATATCCACTTCGGAGGTTATATCAATCCTTATCTTTATGTGCTGTTTGTTTTGATGCTTCCGTACGAAATTCCCGGTTGGGCGCTATTGGCATTGTCCTTTATATTGGGTTACACCATAGATATTTTTACAAACACCCCGGGAATGCATCTGGCTGCAACCGTGTTCATGGCTTTTAGCAGGCCGGCTGTTTTACGACTGCTAACCCAGAAACAGGAATATGACCCCGGCAGTTACCCATCGCTGGGATCAATGGGGTTACAGACTTTTTTTACCTATGCGTTCCTTTTGGTATTCATTCATCACACAAGCCTCTTCCTTCTTGAAGTTTTCCGCTTTAGCGAAATCTTGCAAACGCTCATGCGCTCAGGCCTCAGCATGCTCTTTACAATGTTATTGATTATCATTGCACAATATCTTTTTTACACCAAACATTAGTATTGCCATATTGTTAAATATTTAAAACCCGGAAAAAATGAAAAAAAAATGGTTCCTGATGCTTCTGCCCGCCATCTTAATGGCATGCAGCACAAACGAAAACGCTTATACGCTTAAAGGTGATATTGAAGGCTATGAATCAGGTATGGTTCAGATACTTAAGCGCGAAAAAGGCAAGTTTATTCCTCTCGACTCTGTGATGGCCGTAAATGGTGAATTCACTTTTTCAGGTGAGATTGATTTGCCAATGTTGGCTTACCTCAAACTTGAAAATCAGCAAAATCAAATCTCCTTCTTTCTTGAACCCGGCGAAATTGAACTTAAAGGTACTATTGATGATTTAAGCAACCCAGCTGTAACTGGTTCGCAAAGCCAGGATGTTTACCGAACTTATCAGGATGATATGAAAGGCTATGATGAAAAGTTGGCCACCATATACAAAAATTATACTGAAGTAGAAAAAGAAGGCAATACGGAAATGATGGAGGAATACAGACAACAGTATGACACAACTGAGACCGATAAAAACGAATATGTAATTCGTTTTATTCATGAAAATTCAAATTCGGTTGTCTCAGCTTTTATCGCATTGCGTAACCTTTACATTCTTGAGCTGAGCGATATCGAAGCGATTGTTGCAAAATTCGACCCGGCTATCAGTGGCTCAACCTATGTAGTCGACCTGAACGACAGGGTAACCAAGTTAAAGAACGTGCAAATTGGTCAGCAGGCCCCGGATTTCATGATGAACGACTCAACGGGAAATGCAGTAGCCCTTTCATCCCTCCAGGGAAAATATCTTTTGGTTGATTTCTGGGCATCATGGTGTGGACCCTGCAGGCAGGAAAACCCGAATATTGTAGCGGCTTACCAGAAGTTCAGTCATTTAGGATTTGATGTACTTGGTGTATCCCTTGATACTGACCGCGACCGCTGGATCAAAGCTATCCATGACGACCAACTCACATGGCATCACGTATCCGACCTTGCAGGATGGAGCAATGAAGCGGCTGCCTTGTATGCAGTCAATTCGATCCCTTCAAGTGTGCTACTCGACAAAAACGGGGTTATCATTGCCCGCAATCTCAGAGAAGAAGCACTGCACGAAAAGCTTGAAGAAATCTTTGGCTCCCTTTCTGAGGGAAAATAGATTATCGCCTGTTTCTGAAAAATTCTTTCAGTAAGCGCGCGCTTATATCTTCCATCACACCTGACTGCACTATTGTAGTGGGGTGAATGATTCTTTTATCAAGTTTTGTGAAGCCCCGTTTCTCATCACTCGCACCATATACAAGCTTTGAAACCTGTGCCCAGAATATAGCTCCGGCACACATCACACATGGTTCAAGGGTCACATAAAGGCTGCAGTCTTTCAGATATTTCCCGCCAAGGAAATTCGCTGCAGCGGTGATGGCCTGCATTTCGGCGTGGGCGGTTACATCATTCAGGCGCTCAGTAAGGTTGTGGGCTCTTGCTATGATCCGGTTATCGCAAACGATTACCGCACCCACCGGAACTTCATCAAGGTCAAAAGCTTTCTGAGCCTCTTTTAATGCTTCCTTCATATAGCTTTCATCAGAAAAAACAGTTAATCCCATTGCCTGCGGTTTGAAGTGCAAAACTAAAGAATCAAAAGACAAGAGACAAGAAACAAGTAGAAAGGGAGTAATGGAAAAAGGGAGAGTGAGAAGATGAGAAAATGAGAAGCGCTGATACAACTGCATGACTACTACTTCACAATTGTATGACAACCGTGTGACCACGAATCACAACTGCATAACCATCGTATGACAACTGTATGACCTCGTATGACCCGTAAAAATCTCGCGCCTGCAAAATTGTCTTTCAAGGAAGAATAAGAATTTCCCTACTTTTGTGCATTGGCAGTAAGTTTTCAATTCTCAATTTCTCAATTTTCCAATTTACGATGCTTTACAAAGGCAAAGAATCGCTCATTCAACTGGCACGACTACTGGCTGCCAAAGGTGTCAGCACAGCTGTTGTTTCCCCGGGTTCGCGCAATGCACCAGTGATTGCCGCATTAAATAGGCAGGAAGGCATTGAATGCCTGAGCATTGTTGATGAACGCTCGGCAGCATTTTTTGCTTTGGGAATAGCACAGCAAATACGCAAGCCGGTTGCCATTTCCTGCACTTCGGGAACTGCCGCTTTGAATTATGCCCCGGCTATTGCAGAAGCTTATTACCAGCAAATCCCCCTTATTGTCCTCACTGCCGACCGTCCACCCGAGTGGATTGACCAGGGCGACGGGCAGACCATCCGTCAACATGAATTGTACGCAAATTGTATTCGAAAAAGTATACAACTCCCTTCCGAACCCTGGAACGAAACTACGCTGCGTTTCAACGCTCGATTGATCAACGAAGCCATTGATGCTGCTACTTATCCGATATGCGGCCCAGTGCATATCAACATTCCATTAAGTGAGCCGCTATACAATGAAAATGAGAACCTTCCTTTGGATGTGCCGCTAATGCAAATTCTCAATGTTCAACCACAAGCCGGAAAAGATGATTTGTTAAGGCTTGCAGAGTCATGGAATGAAGCCAGATCAAAACTGATCATAACAGGCTTATTGCCGCCAGATAATAAATTGAATCTACTTTTGGCCAAATTAGCCGAAGACCCAAGTGTCGTGATTTTTACTGAATCAACTTCAAACCTGAGCAATAAAAAATTCTTTCCGCATATTGACCGGCTTGTTGATGGAATTGAGAATGAACCCGAAAATCATCTTACACCGGACTTGCTTGTTACGCTGGGTGGAAATATAGTTTCCCGCAAGGTGAAGGCCTGGCTGCAAAAGCAAAAACCCAATGCCCATTGGCACATATCACCCGAGGGGTTTCATATGGATGCTTTCCGGAGCCTCAGTATCAGTATTCCAATGAATGCAAGTGCGTTTTTCGGTGATTTAATACAATTGATAAAACCGACGTCTGGAAGCTATCACCCATTATGGTCTGAACGCCATGCAATAAGAACTGAAAAACACAATAGCTTTCTCAGTCAATGCACCTGGTCCGATCTCAAGGCATTTGAAATTATCCTGGAATATATTCCTGCAGGAACGATGATCCAGGCTGGAAACAGCACTCCGGTGCGATACCTGCAATTATTCGATCCACCCAATAGCACAAACTGTTTTGGCAACAGAGGTGTTAGTGGCATTGACGGGTGCATGTCAACCGCTGCCGGGGCAGCCTGGGCAAACCCTGCGCTTACGGTTCTTATCACTGGGGATGTTGCTTTCATGTACGATTCTAATGCCCTATGGAACCAGCTCCTAACGCCTAACCTGCGCATCATTGTGATGAACAATGGCGGGGGAAATATTTTCCGCATCATCGAAGGGCCTGGTACAATGCCCGAATTTGAGCAATTCATCGAAACCCCATATATCCCCGAAATCCAACATTTGGCACGTATGTTTGGACTTGATTATTACGCTGCTTCCGACGAAAGTGGATTGAAAGCCTGCCTGCCAACTTTCCTGGATTTAAATATCAGGAAACCAGCGATACTTGAGATCAAAACCCCAAACAAAACAAGCGCTGCCGTGTTAAGAGAATACTTTAAATATTTAAGGTCATGACCACCAAACGAGAATGGACAAAACTGAAAGATTACGAAGAAATCCTGTTTGATTTCTTTGACGGAATTGCCCGAATCACTATCAACCGCCCAAGGTATCACAATGCTTTTACACCCGATACCGTAAAGGAAATGATTGATGCTATGCAAACCTGCCGCGATAACAATGACATTGGAGTAGTGGTCATAACCGGGGCAGGCGATAAAGCTTTCTGCAGTGGCGGCGATCAAAATGTAAAAGGCCACGGCGGATATATCGGAAAAGATGGAATCCCACGCCTGAATGTACTGGATTTGCAAAAACTTATCCGTTCGTTGCCAAAACCCGTAATTGCAATGGTGAATGGCTATGCCATCGGTGGTGGCCATGTGCTGCACGTGGTTTGCGATATGACTGTAGCCTCTGATAATGCCATTTTCGGGCAGGTTGGGCCAAAAGTTGGAAGTTTTGACGGAGGTTTTGGTTCGTCATACCTTGCAAGAATAGTCGGCCAGAAAAAAGCCCGTGAAATCTGGTTCTTGTGTCGCCAGTATTCCTCAAAAGAAGCCCTGGATATGGGATTGGTAAACAAAGTTGTGCCATTTGCGCAACTGGAAGACGAAGTTGTGGATTGGTGTAAAACCATTATGAAACGCAGTCCACTGGCCATACGAATGCTGAAATACAGTTTTAACGCCGAACTTGACGGACAAATCGGTATACAGGAGTTGGCTGGCAACGCGACCCTGCTGTATTACCTGACCGAAGAAGCACAGGAAGGGAAAAATGCATTTCTGGAGAAGCGGGACCCGGATTTTCAGAAATATCCCAAGTTTCCGTGAAAAAGAGACAAGACACGAGACGCAAGTTTTAAAACCCAAATCCAAAGATCAAAATCCAAAATTCAAAGATGAGGTTCCACAAAAGTTATAGGGCATTTTAAGACAGACAATGACGATAAAAGAAAAGTTAGAGGAATACGACTTGTTTGACCAAGCAATAACCCGACACGGAATGTTAGAATGCATCCGTGACTATGAAATTATAGGTTATTTATCAGGTATGGACTTCGACTCTGAAGTTCAATTTATTTTAAAGGGCTGTATCAAAGTTGACTACAAAGTAAAAGTTGCTCCAGAGAATTTTTCAATGGACGATAGACTTCTCGACCTTGACCGACAAGACGAACCTGACTATCCCGAAGGATTTATTTGGGGTGCAAATTTTGCAGTTGTTTATCCAGGCTGGACACTCAAGCAAGACACAGACGAATTAAAAAAGTTAGAAAAAACTTACGGACTGAAATTTTACGAAATATACTTTGACACAAACGCATACGATCTGACAATTACATTTCATGACATTGAAACTAAAGAATTAAAACGAATTGACAAGAAGAAAAACGCCCTATAACAGCACCTACAAGAAATTGGCGGTTCAGAGGTTAAATGAAGTTTTGTGGTTCGTAATAAGTACAGTGGTGGCAAACAGTTTTCGTCTCCGAAATCGCCACCCTCATGTAGCTGCAAACCGTTAAAAAATACACTGTTGGAAAATAAAATAAAATACTGGCTTTCTGCTTTCAGGTTAAGAACCTTGCCGCTGGCGCTTTCAACGGTTTCACTCGGCACTTTCCTGGCATATTTTGACGGGGCCAGAAACTGGCCGGTTTTCATTCTTGCTTTGCTCACGACTCTTTTCTTGCAGGTACTTTCAAACCTTGCCAACGATTATGGCGATTCAACTCACGGTGTGGATAATGAAAACCGGGTAGGGCCCAAAAGGGCTGTGCAAAGCGGTAAAATCAGCGCCGGCCAGATGAAGGTTGCTATTATCATTTTCACAATCTTGTCGCTTGCAGCAGGAATACCCTTGGTTTTTCTGGGCTTGCAGGGAGCCGCTCCAGGAGGTAAAATTTTCTTTTTTGCACTTGGTTTATTGGCCATTGTATCAGCCATTAAATATACTGTTGGCCGGAAGCCATATGGATACTACGGCTACGGCGATTTATTCGTGTTCGTATTTTTTGGCCTGGTGGGTGTGATGGGAACCTATTTTCTGATCACCAACCGTTTTGAGCCCGAAGTGCTATTGCCTGCCGCTGCTGTTGGATTTCTCAGTGTAGCAGTGTTGAACCTCAACAACATGCGCGACCGTGAGAATGATGCCCGCTCGGGTAAATATACACTGGTGGTGAGGCATGGAATTCGTGCAGCACGTATTTATCATCTTGTGCTCATCAGCGCTTCGGTTGTTTTTGGCCTATTATACATGATCATCAATTACCGTTCACCGTTCCAGATGTTTTTCCTGATAACGGTCCCGTTTTTCTGGATGAATGTTTACAATGTGTTCCACCATACCATTCCTGCCGAGCTTGACCCCTACCTGAAACGCCTTGCCCTCACCACATTTGCATTTTCAATCATCTTCGGGCTGAGCCTGGTTTTCTGATTATTTTTTCGAACCTTCAGCCATGCTAAGCGCCAGTTATCATAAGCATATCCTCACTTTCAATTACCCGGCCGGGACGTCCCGCGGTGTGCTAACCGAAAAAACCTCCTGGATTATCAAACTGTTTGACACGGCAAACCCCGATATTATTGGAACAGGAGAATGTAGCATTATCAATGGTCTAAGTCCTGACTCTAACGAGGGTTATGAAGCGATGCTGGACAAAATATGCTCCAACCCGGCGCATTTTCTTTCTTTTTCTGACCCACAACTGGATCGCTTTCCATCTATCCGCTTCGGACTTGAAATGGCGTGGCAGGATTTAAGGCAGGGCGGTTCCGGTTTACTCTACAAATCAGAATTTACTGAAGACAACATGGGAATACCGATCAATGGCTTGATCTGGATGGATTCGAAAGAAAATATGCTTCAACAAATAAGAAAGCGCGTTGACGAAGGTTTCGATTGCATAAAAATGAAAATCGGGGCAATGGATTTCGAGGAAGAGATTGATTTGTTGAGAGCAATAAGAAAAAAATTCAATGCTGATGCAATTCAACTGCGTGTGGATGCCAACGGTGCATTTGAACCATCGGAAGCGTTGGAGAAACTAAAGCGCTTATCAGATTTCAAGCTGCATTCCATTGAACAACCCATCAAACCAGGAAACTGGCCGGCAATGGCCGCTCTGTGTGATAAAACACCTTTGCCTATCGCCCTCGACGAAGAACTGTTCGCACCGGATTCTGACCGCAGCAAATTTAATCTCCTGCAAACCATCAAGCCCCAATACCTTGTGCTTAAGCCATCCATGTTGGGGGGGTTCGCAAAAACACAGGAATGGATTGATGCCGCAAAAACCTTGAACATTGGATGGTGGATTACTTCGGCGCTGGAATCCAACATCGGCCTGAACGCCCTCGCGCAATGGACATACACCCTGAATAACCCAATGCATCATGGATTGGGAACCGGGAAATTGTTTGTGAATAATTTCCCATCGAAATCAATTATTGAACACGGAATACTAAAATTTGATCCGGAACGGTATTAAACCTCGATTGACAATTAATCCACCATTCATAAAATTGACCTAACTTTGAAAAAAAATCACATGATTACAAAAGAAAAACTGCTGCAAAGCATCAATGAAATGCCAGATAAATTTTCAATTGACGATGTGCTGGACAGGATTGTGCTGCTGAATAAGGTAGAAACAGGTTTGGAACAATCGCAAAAAGGAAAGACATATTCCACTGAAGAGGCAAAGGAAAATCTGAAAAAATGGTTAACATAAAGTGGACTGTTCAGTCGTTGGAAGTCATTGAAAACAGTAATGAATGAATCAAACATTCAAATAATCCCAGACGGATTTCAAATTCCACCTGCACTAAAAGATTTCATCAAACAATGGAAATCCGATCTGGATTATTTCGCCCTCCAAACCTCTGGTTCCACGGGAAAACCTAAACAAATCTGGGTGAGCCGGCAATCCATGATCCGGTCTGCACAACTGACCGGGCAGGTTCTTGACTTAAAGAAAGGTGATACTGCTTTGTTATGCATGCCTTTGGAATTCGTTGCCGGGAAAATGATGCTGGTACGTGCTCTGGTTCTTAGCCTCAACCTGGTGGCCGTAAAACCCTCCTCCCATCCGCTGAAGGAAGTGTCATCAGAATCCAATATAGATTTTGCAGCTATGACACCCATGCAGGTACAGGAAACGTTGAAGGAATCTGAAACATTTAAGAAGTTAAGTCAAATTAAGAAGCTGATCATTGGTGGAGCGCCTGTGAGCCGGCAACTTGAAGATGAACTACGGCAACTGCCAGGCGAGATTTTCGAAACCTATGGCATGACCGAAACCCTTACCCATATTGCCCTGAGAAAACTAAATGGAAGCAAGCGAAGTGAATTTTTCAGCGTTTTGCCCGGAATTAAAATCAGCACCGACAGCAGAGAATGCCTGATCATACAAGCCCCGCATCTCGATGATCAGGATGTGAGCACAAACGATTTGGTCGAAATCATCAGTCCAACACAATTTCGTTGGTTGGGCCGGGCTGACAACGTGATTAACAGCGGAGGAATTAAAATCTTCCCGGAACAAGTTGAGAAAAAATTGGAAGGCCTAATCAAGGAACGCTTCATCGTTGCTGGAATGCCAGACGGGAAACTTGGGGAAAAGCTTGTTTTGGTGATAGAAACGACAACTCCGGAAGAGTTTGAAACTTTGCCGGGTTTCATCGCTGAAAACCTGGGATCTTACGAAAAACCCCGCGAAATAATTTTTCTTGCAAAATTCCCTGAAACTTCCACCGGCAAAATCAATCGCAGTGAAATTCAAAAACTATTGAATGGGTAATAATCTGAGAGGTTCTTAAGAAAATATTCCGCGTAGCCTTTTATATCCTTCCTGGCTTGCACGGATTTTGTCGCCATTTTTCATCAGCACAAGGTGTGTATTTTTCTCATACAACTCCACCGAACTTATGAATGCAAGATTGGCAATGTATTTCCGGTGTATGCGGATAAAACCATCCTGCGGCAGGTGCGCTTCAAAATATTTCATGGTTTTTTCTTTCAAATGCCTGCCCAACTCCGAATAAATCATCACATAATCGTCCTGCGCTTCGAGGTAATAAATTTTCTCAACCGGAATAACAATGATTTTTGAACCCAACCTGGCCACTACACGGTTCAAGGTTTTATCGCTTTCATCCAGGTGCTGCTGAAGCGATTCCAAAGGTTGCGATGTTGACCCGGCTAATGCAGCCAGGATTCTTGCCCTTGCTTTCTCAACAGCTTGTTTTAACCTTTCCCTTGAAAAGGGTTTTAGCAGGTAATCCACAGCATTTTGTTCAAAAGCTTTCAGGGCATACTGGTCGAAAGCAGTGGTAAAAATGATTTCCGGCTTGGTTTCCAACACATCCAGCAGTTCGAAACCGTCAATCTTTGGCATCTGGATATCAAGGCAAACAAGATCGGGCTTTTGTTCATGAATTACTTTCAACGCATCGAACCCATTCTGACATTCAGCAATAACCTCAACTTCTTCAATATCATTCAGGTAATTTCTTACGAGCTCGCGGGCCAGTACTTCATCATCAACTATAATGGCTCTAATTGTTGGCATGTGAGGGTATTTTTAATAAAACTTCAAAATCTGAACCGTTGTTTTTTACTTGCATCAAGCCGGTTTGGCTATAAATGGTTTCGAGCCTTCGTGCCACATTTCTCAGACCCGTTCCGGTGCCTTTTCTGGGCGTATCATCCGGATCGAAATTATTGCAAATGGAAATTTGCAGATGATTGCTTTCAGCAAAGGCTTTCAGGCTAATATTTGATTGGCCTTCTGAACCATATACACCATATTTAATAGCGTTTTCAACCAGGGGTTGCAAGAGCATGGAAGGAACTTTCCATGCCAGCACATTTTCATCAACCTCATGGCTGATTTTCAACTTGCCAGAGAACCTCACCTGCTCAATATCAAGATAAAGCTTGATGTGGTAAAGTTCCTTTTCAAGTGTGCTCATCATCTCACCTTGCTGGCTCAGGGAATAGCGCATAAACTCCGAAAGTTTGATCACCATTTCCTGTGCTTGTTCCGGCCGGCTGATGGTTAATGAACTTATGGCGTTCAAACTATTAAACAAAAAATGCGGCCTGATCTGCGAACGAAGCATATCCAGTTCCGCCTCTTTTAACATGGTTGTAAGTAGGGCTTCTTTTTTGGCCTTCTCATTGAGTTCACGAAAACTTGCGATCAGATAATAAATTGACACAAGCAGACCATAGAAAAGTATGCCACTGAAAATACGCATAGTTATAGAGCGATCCAGGAATTCGATATAAAATACATCTGACTTGAGCATAACGCCCAGTAGCGCTTTGGAAATTAGCATCCATAAGAGCAGCAGGATGGTGCTTGTAGTGAGGTGCTGGAATAAAATTTCAAAAACGTTTTTCTTTTGCAACTGTGCGAATTTCACACTAAACCAAAGTCCTACTCCCAGGATAGCAAACATGAAATTAAAAACCATGCTATCGGCAAGTGCTGATGAAAACCGGATATTATAACCCCAGTTTAAAACAAACAGATGGAATATGGCAAGCACGACCCACATCATTATATATAGAAACTGAAGCTGAAACTTTTTAAGAATTGCACTCATGGTAGGTAATCAGTTGGCAGTAATCTGTTTTCAGTATTCGGTAATCGGTTTGTTATGTAGTGTGGATGCTATAAAATAGTCATACAATTGTCATTCATGGTCATGCAGTTGTCATACATTGTAATACAGTTGAAACAGCGCTCTCATTTTCTCGTTTTCTCACTTTCTCACTTTTCCATTTTCCATTTTCCATTAGTCCAGTACTCCATTACCCCATAACTCTCGTGTCTTGTTTCTTGTGTCTTTAGTTTTTGACTTTGGTTTTTGGGCTTGTTTCTCAATAACCTTTCACTTCTCCACCACCAAATACGGTAACTCCTTTGATAATAAGGGTTTTGTTCATGTCAACCAGGCTCACACTACGTTTGTCTTCATAGCCTCCAAAGATGTTGAATACCTCCACTTTGATGTTCCAATCGTGCGGAACAATCAATGACACACCGCCAAAAACACAAACAATTTCAAGCTCATTAACGCCTGGGGCCAGAACCACTTTGCTCATGTTTAGTTTCGAACCTCCAAAAATGGCCAGTATTTTACCCCCTTTAAAGGATTCGGAATGGATGGAGCGCTCTGATCCTGCAAAAACTGCTACATCTTCAATCACATCATCGCTTGCGCTAATCCTAACTGTTCTGCGTTTTGAAAAAAAGTTGAGGGAAGAGAAGAGCAATGCCACACCAACGAGTATTACCAGGGATGGCAACGCCACTTGCCAGAAGCTCAAAGGGACCCCGTAGATTTTTGCAATCAGGAAAGCCCCCCCAACTGTCATCAACAATAAACCCCATACTTTGGAATGCCCGAAAGTGTTGATAAAACCGATTACTATGATAAGCATTTGCCATGAAAATATAATATTTGATACTGAGCGATCCATCACTCCCAAATTACGAAGCATCAGGGCAAGACCCGCTAACATTACCAAAATCCCGAAAGCAACAGTTTTGTTCTTCCAGGTTTTCTGCCTGAGTTCTGTGTTATTCGTTTCCATAATTATATCGTTTAAATTTTCAGCAAATGTAAGACCATCCGGCAACTTTCAGTAAGCGGAAATCGGCGAATGCGTGTTTTAACCCGGTGGATAGCTGTTTAGTGCAATTGCCCGCCGTATCCTCTTGCCCTTTCAAAAAGGTTTTTTTACTACTTTTGCAAACTATTTACAAATCAGGGTAAAAAGCTATACCAGATGAAGCTCAGGTACAAGGAATACAAGCAACTCGATCTTACCAACATTGGCAAGGATATACTCAAATATTGGGAAGAGCATAATATTTTTGATCAAAGCCTTGAAATTCGCCAAGGCCATCCTCCTTATGTGTTTTACGAAGGTCCACCTTCTGCCAATGGTATTCCGGGCATTCACCATGTAATGGCACGCGCCATTAAAGATATTTTCTGCCGTTACAAAACCATGAAGGGCTTTCATGTCGCACGCAAAGCCGGATGGGACACCCATGGCCTGCCCATTGAGATGGCTGTGGAAAAAACCCTGGGAATCACAAAAGACGACATTGGTAAAAAAATTTCCGTGGCTGACTACAACAACCAGTGCCGCGAGGAAGTAATGAAATACAAAGACCTTTGGGACGACCTCACCCGTAAGATCGGTTATTGGGTTGACCTCGATCATCCCTACATTACTTTCGAAAACAAGTATATTGAGTCGGTATGGTATCTGCTTTCAAAATTGTATGAAAAAGGCCTGATATACAAAGGTTATTCAATTCAGCCATATTCCCCGGCTGCCGGAACCGGCCTCAGCACGCATGAGCTGAACCAGCCTGGTTGCTACCGCGATGTAAAAGACAACACCGTTACTGCACAGTTTAAAGTGACCCGCGACCTGAAAAGCGAATTCCTTTTCAATGATGCTTTTGGCGATGTTTTCGTATTGGCATGGACAACTACACCCTGGACTTTGCCGAGTAATACAGCATTGGCGATCGGGAAGAAAATTGATTATGTAAGCGTTAAAACCTACAATCCTTACACTTTCCAGCCCATAACCGTCATTTTAGCCAAAGACCTGCTTGGTCGCTTTTTCCCTGAAAAAAACACAGAGCTGAAATTCAATGATTATGAACCTGGCCAGAAAAACATCCCGTTTGAAATTACTGCCGAATTCAAAGGCAAGGCACTTGAAGGTATTCGATACAAGCAACTCATGCCATATGCCCAACCCGAAACCGGTGATGCATTTGTTATCGTTGCCGGTGATTTTGTTACCACCGAAGACGGAACCGGCGTAGTGCACATTGCGCCCAGTTTCGGAGCTGATGACTTTCGCACCGGAAAGCAATACGGACTTGGTTCATTGACAATGGTGGACAAACAAGGCCGCTTTATTGAGGAAATGGGAGAATTTGCAGGTCGTTATGTAAAATCGGAATACGATCCAAATTTTGACCCCGCCAAAGATGACAATGTTGACATTGACATCATTGTTAAACTAAAAAAGGAAAACCAGGCATTCAAAGCTGAGAAATACGAACACTCCTACCCGCATTGCTGGCGTACCGATAAACCCATACTTTACTATCCGCTCGATTCATGGTTCATTAAAACAACTGCTTTTAAAGATCGCATGATCGGGTTGAACAAGACCATCAATTGGAAACCAGAAGCCACCGGCACTGGCCGTTTCGGAAACTGGCTTGAAAACCTTGTGGATTGGAACCTCAGCCGTTCACGTTTCTGGGGAACCCCTTTGCCAATCTGGTCAACCGACGACAACAGCGAGCGTATTTGTATCGGGTCGGCAAGGCAACTTAAAGAAGAAATTGAAAAGGCTATTGCCGCCGGTTTTATGCAATTAAATCCGATGGCCAATTTTGAACCGGATGATCAATCTGATGAAAATTATAAAACTTTTGATCTTCACAGACCTTATGTGGATGACATTGTGCTGGTTTCTCCATCAGGCAACCCGATGCGTCGTGAAGCCGATCTGATTGATGTGTGGTTTGATTCCGGAGCTATGCCATATGCACAATTTCACTTTCCTTTTGAACGCGGCGAAGAGCTGGATGAATATTTCCCTGCCGATTTCATTGCAGAAGGTGTGGATCAGACCCGCGGCTGGTTTTTCACACTGCATGCCATCGCTACCATGGCGTTCGACAATGTAGCATTCAAAACAGTAGTTTCCAACGGACTGGTACTTGATAAACTCGGCAATAAAATGTCGAAACGCCTTGGTAACGCTGTTGATCCGTTTGCTACCATCGAAAAGTACGGCCCTGATGCCACCCGCTGGTACATGCTTACCAATTCGCAGCCCTGGGACAACCTGAAATTCGACATTGAAGGTGTAGCCGAGGTACAACGCAAATTTTTCGGCACACTTTACAACACCTATAATTTCTTCGCACTTTATGCTAACATAGATGGGTTCACCTATAAAGAAGACGAAATCCCTCATGAGCGCCGCCCGGAAATTGATCGCTGGATTTTATCAGAACTCAATACGCTTGTTCAGTTTACGGATGAGAGCCTCAACGATTATGAGCCTACAAAGGCAGGCCGCGCCATTCAGGATTTTGTTGACGAGCATCTGAGCAACTGGTATGTGCGACTTTCGCGCCGCCGTTTCTGGAAAGGTGAATACACAGAAGATAAAATTTCGGCATACCAGACACTTTATCGTTGCCTGGAAACTGTTGCCCGCCTTGCAGCTCCTATTGCACCTTTCTTCATGGACAGGCTGTTTATGGATCTGAACCAAGCCACCAAGTGCCAGAAAGCTATGTCGGTTCACTTAACAGATTTCCCGAGGGCAGACACTAATTTGATTGACAAGGAGCTGGAAGAAAGGATGCAACTGGCCCAGAAAATTTCATCAATGGTACTTTCACTTCGTAAACGAACCAATATACGGGTAAGGCAGCCATTGAATAAAATCATGATTCCCATATCTGACATGCAGTTCAGGAACCATGTTGATTCAATGAAAACGCTTATAATTAGTGAGGTAAACGTGAAAGAGATTGAATACCTGGGCGAAGACAACACATTGTTGGTTAAAAGGATTAAACCCAATTTCAAGACCCTGGGCCCACGGTTCGGAAAATTGATGAAAGCCATTGCTAATCTTTTCAACGGTTTCGGCCAGCAGGAAATACAGGCAATAGAAACGTTGGGTTCGCACAAAATTACTGTTGATGGAGAAGAGATTGAGCTTCTGCTCAGCGATGTGGAAATAATTACAGAAGACATTCCCGGCTGGGTTGTAACCAATATGGGCAACCTTACCGTGGCGCTCGATATTACAATTACCGAGCAATTGCAGGAAGAAGGCATCGCCCGCGAACTTATCAATCGCATTCAGAACCTTAGGAAAGACAATGGTTTTGATGTCACTGATACCATTCACCTTACGATTGAGAAAAAGAATGGCCTTGTTTCGGCCATTGAAAACAATTTTGCATATATTTGTTCGGAAACGCTGGCCGAAAAACTTACACTCGGCGAAACAATAAATAGTGAAGAAAAAGTGTTGGTTGAATTAACTGATGATATTTCAACAAATATTCTGGTAAGCAAATCAACCAGCTAAACAGCTTCGTGAAAAGCATTAAACAATGAGGAGGACATGAATTATGAAGGAAGAAATGACAAAGACCCGCTATTCGGATGAAGAACTTGAGGAGTTCAGACAAATTATCCTTAGCAAATTGGAAAAAGCAGAACGTGACCTTAAAATGCTCACTGAAGCCTATACTTTTAATAACGAGCACGACACCAACGATACTTCGCCCACCTTTAAGGTGCTGGAAGAAGGTTACCAGGTGTTATCAAAAGAAGAAAACAGTCGTTTGGCTGCCCGCCAGGACAAGTTCATTAAATCGCTTGAGGCTGCTTTGATCCGTATCCAGAACAAAACCTACGGCGTTTGCAGGGTTACCGGAAAGCTGATAGCTAAGGAACGGCTACGCAGTGTACCTCACGCTACCCTTAGCATTGAAGCCAAGCTTAATCAAGGCGCGCAAAAATAACATGAACCGTGTCGTCCCATTCAGCAACAATGCAGAAGCAATCAGCTTCATGCTATTTGACTGATCATGGGTGAACTGTGAACACTACTAAAATGTATCTTCATTGAGAAAGCCGGCAATTCTTATAATTTTAATCCTTCTAGTCGATCAGATTTCCAAGTTCTGGATTAAAACCAATATGACCCTTGCACAGGAATTCAAGGTGCTGGGCGATTGGTTCATCATCCATTTTACTGAGAACTATGGCATGGCCTTCGGGCTGGAGTTTGCCGGCGAGAGTGGCAAACTTATTCTTACATTGTTCCGCATTGTCGCAGCCACCCTTATCCTGGTATATCTCTACCGGCTCACACAACGCCGTGAGCACACTTTGCTAATTTTCAGCATCTCATTAATTTTTGCTGGGGCTGTGGGTAATATCATTGATAGTGTTTTTTACGGACTACTATTCAGCAGCAGCACCTTTTTCGAAGCTGCCCGGTTTCTTCCTGAAGAAGGCGGTTATGCTGCCATTTTCCACGGCAGGGTTGTGGATATGTTTTACTTTCCTATCATCAAGGGGCACTATCCTTCCTGGTTCCCATTCTGGGGCGGACAGGACTTTATTTTTTTCAGGCCCGTATTTAACGTTGCCGATTCAGCCATTTCAATTGGCGTTTTCATCCTGATCATTTTCCAGCGGAAGTTTTTTAAGGAAACCCAGGAAGAACCTATCATGAGTGAATCACAGGAAGAAACCCAAGAGCAAATTATTGAGGAAAACACAGAGAATCCAAAGGAATCATATCCCGATACGCTTAAAAATGATACCTGAAACTGAAAAATCGTCACGAATCTAATTTGCATAAAACAGCAATAAAAAAACCCCGGATTATCGGGGTTTTTTATTGGCGGTGGTACCAACTGGAATCGAACCAGTGACACACGGATTTTCAGTCCGTTGCTCTACCTGCTGAGCTATGGTACCGCCTGTTGAGGCTGCAAAGATAAGAAGAATTTCAACTTTCAAAATGTTTTTTTTATTTCGGCAAATGATTCCTTGTTCTGAAGACAAAACATGCTGATGAATCGAGTGCAATATGCTAAGTTGTTTACAAAAGAACTGGTTTTAGCATTTTATCCCCGGGAGCAAGCTGATTGAACGGCGTATTTACTATATCTGTGCACTAGTGTCCCATTAAAATTGGGACGCTATTAAAAATTAAACAAATTTGGCTCATTAAGCCTAAATCGTTCTTTGTCATTTTGAAATTTAGTTCTATGGAATAGGTCACGAAGATGCGTTTTATCGGTTAATGATATACTCAAGATCTGCAAAACCTCATATGTACTTCTGTCAATTTGCATATCTTTTTGGACGATCGCCACCAAGCAGTAAGTGCACATGGCAACGTAGATTTGAATCCGAACAGCATTTTCAGTAGTTCCCCAGAATTTTTTAATTTTCAGATGTTGCTTTAGCCATCTAAAGAAGAGCTCGACTTGCCAGCGGTTCTTGTAAAGTTCAGCAACTTGAAGTGCAGAAATGTGAACTGCATTGGTTAAAAATACAAGCTCACGCTTTTGTTCTTCATCCCAATATCTGACCAACCTAAGATGTTCTGGATAGTATTGCTTAGGATAAAACCCAGTCAATTCAATCATTACATCTGAAAGTACGTTCTTGGGCAATCTTCGTTTCCATTTGATTATCTTGTATTGGAGATTCTTTTTTGCTCTGACAACGAAGAAAGCTCCTATTTGATGAATCTTATACAACATCCTGAAGTGATTATACGCACGGTCAAATATGTAATATGAGCTTGATTCATAAGGGATTTCTTTCATTGCCGTAGAGTCGTGTACAGAAGCTTCGGTGATGTGAAAAAATGTAGGAATCTGTGTCTCTACATCATATAATGTATGCACTTTGATACCCCCTTTTTTCCTGCGAAACTTCGCCCACCAGAATACGGAAAGGCATAAGTCAATTGTTGTTGAATCAAAAGCATAGATGTTACCATCAAGTTTGAAGATGTCAGAAACCCGTTTCTGCCTTGCTTGGTTTACCAAATAGTAAGCATATTCTTCAAAGATGTGATAGTCTCTATCTTGATTAGCTCTTGCCAGAGATGATTTAGAAACACTCTTGCCCAAGCCTAAATGATAAGATTTGGAGTGATGAGCATCAAGTGCGACAATCAAATCTCTAGGACTCTCACGATTCGACAGTTGTCCGAACATCAGAGCAAGCATCTGGTTCCAACAAGTGAAATGTTTCACATATTTGTCACCGTCATACTTGCGAACGATGTAATTGAACTTATTCCTATCCAGGAAGAATGCTAATTGAGCGAAAACGTATTTATCCTTATGCATTTGCTATTCTCTTTAAGAATAGCGAAAATGCAAATTGAAATCCGTTTAATTGAAAAACGCCTGTAACAAACTAAATTTCAAATATATCAAAGAACTTTTTTAGATTTTAATGGGACAGTAATG